>JAPLYW010000025.1 GCA_026395335.1 Candidatus Shapirobacteria bacterium | reverse complement strand
CGAGCTGATTCTTCTTCTTGTTGAGAAATTTTAATATCTGTAATGGAATAAGAAGCAACAGCTAAACCGATAGTTAAAATAACTGCAGTCACTAGTAAAATGATTAAAAGACTCTGACCGGAATTTGAGCCTGATGACTTTGTAAATGGACAGAAATTAATTTTTAACATCTTGTTTAATTTAAGAATAAAAAGCTTGTAATGTCAAGATTTTTTTTCAAAAAAAAATTAATTCAATAGTTTAGAGGAAGAATCGTCGCAATATAATTAAAAATTTCTCACACTTATGGTAGTTTTAAAATTAACTAAAGCTTGTTCTTCAACACGAGTAGTGACAGTAGCTTGACTTAAAGTAAAACTAATAACTACGCTTTGAGGATAAAATTCACCTTTAGTGCTACAATCAAATGAACAACTATCAACTTTAACTTCACTGCTAGTTAAACGGGCAGAATTAGAAGCAATGTTGCCATTTACAGTCCCTTCCTGATCACAACTAAACTCTATCTCGCTACCGTCCAGTCTTTTAACCTTAATTTTATTCATTCCTATTTCGCATATTTTATTAGGTGTTTCGGAATTAGTAATTACTTTCTGAGAATCTCTGATCATTCTTCCCATAACTGAAAGGGCATAATCGCCATTTTGTTTAACAGTTGCTAAGACTTTAGTTTTGTTGGAAGCTTTAAGGGTTGTAAAAAACATATTAGAACCAATCACAGCAATTATTCCTAAAATCCCGATTACCACCAAAATCTCAATCATTGTAAAACCCTTCGTCTCCGCCAGCTGGCGGATCCTCAGAGTAAAACCAGAATTTTGTTTTTTCATTATTTCCATTTAGTTAAAGATGTTTCTAAGCTTGATTGATGGGTTCCTTTGCTATCCTGCCAAGTTACCAAAACTTCAACTTTCATTGTTTGATTAGCCTCTATAATAGTGTAAGTTATTTGCCGAACAAATTTACCGATTATTTCTGTTTCTACCCCTGATTTCTTCCAAAAAACATTGATATCTTCTTCCTTAAGTTTTCTTGCATTTTCCAATCCTTCTTGAGCATACTTAGTGGCTGTTTGTTGGTCACGAGCAAAACTGCCATTATTCATCGAAATTGTTGTCACTTTTACCAAACCAACGATAACAATAGCTACTATAGCTAAGGCGATAACAACTTCAATAATTGATTGGCCGCGATTGGCGAAATTGAAAATTTTTTTCATTTAATTTCGAGCTTACGAGAAACAAGATGGCTTAATTATCATCTTATTTCTCCCGTTCCGGTAACAATAATCGTTTTAGTCTCATTAAAACCGGATAAAATAATTTCTGCTTGACCATTAATATCTGTTCCCTGGCTTAAAACCTTGAAAAAAATTTCATCTGGGCCTGATTGCTTAATCACTCCCGTTGGAAAAGCTAAAGAAGTCTTAACATCAAATTCTCCATTACAAACAACAACAATTTTATAATTTTGATGATTATCAGCAAAAATTAATTTAAAACCTTCTAGAGTTTCTGCTAAACAATTTTCTGGCTTTTCACCAGCCAAAGATTTTCCCTGAATTAATCTTAAATTACTAATTAATTCGTCTTTAGCTTTAGTTAAAACTTGCCTGCGATTAAATTGATTATATTGAACTACACCAATAGCAAAAAGAAGAGTAATAATAGTCATAACAATAAGAAGTTCGACAAGCGTGAAGCCGGGAGACTTTAGGCAGTTTTTCTTCATTATGGGTTTACTGTTTTATAATTGCAATTTAAAGTACAAGAACCGCAACCAATTACTGTTCCGCTGCTAACTTCTAACGTAACGCATAACGTATAAGTATTAGCCGTACCAGTATAAGAATAAATTCTATCAGTTAAAGGATCAGCAGGAATTGTCAGATACGTTTTAGTATTACAGATAATCGTACCGCCTGAAGACAAATTGCCAATCGGATAACTGCCAGAATCGGTCCTACACATTTCCAAAGCGCTACGAATTTGTTCTAAATCAGTTTTTCTTTTCCCATCACGCGCCGACTTTCTGGCTCCCTGATAGGAAACTAAAGCAATTCCCATCAACATCGCCATAATCGTCATTGTTACCAGTAATTCAATTAGGGTGAATCCTCTTTGAGTCTTCCTTTCTTCAAAAGTAAAACCACTAAATTTCTTTTTCATAAATCACAGCTGCTATCAGTCGGCTTAACCGTAACTTTTCCGGATTTACCGATTGAACAGACTTCCCAATAACCGCCAGTTTCTAACTGAGCATAAATAACATAACCATCACCTGTAGAAGACGAGTAAAAACCATAAAGATAAGTTGTAATTGGGTCAGCCGGACAACTGGCAATATAACTGGTGGTTAAAGGTTTACCAGTACCACAAAGATTAGCTATAGTATTTATTCCAAGCGGATAAAGACCGTTATTGGAACCGGCATAGTTTTCCAAAGAATTCCGGTATTGATTTAAATCACTTCTTCTTTGGGTATCCCGGGTTTGCTTTTGCGCCCCGCTATAACTAACTAATGTTAAAGAGGCCAAAATACCAATAATAGAAATAACCACTAAAAGCTCTATCAGAGTGAACCCCTTTGTCTCCGTTAGCTGGCGGATCCTCAGGGTAAACATTTTTTTTAAGTTTTTCATTTTAAATTTTTATTCACCTCCCTTTTAATCTGCGCAAACAACGTAATTAGCACCATTAAGACCACAGCTAGAACAACGTGTTTGAGAATTAGTTAAATCACCATCAGAACTATTTTCCAAAGCTATCCATAAACAAAAATCCTGGCCAGAAGCAGCTTGAGTATAATTATAATCATTATCACCAACTTGTTTCCATGATGGATCATGAGGTAAAAGCTTCATGTAAACCATACTGCTACAAGTAAAAGACATTGTTCCCCATTCAAAAGTGGTGGTTGTTGGATTACCACAAGCTTTAATCCTATTACCGCTAGCGGCTTCTGGATAAAGATTAGCATCGTTATAATACATTCTTAAAGATTTTTTAATCTGATCCAAATCAGACTTGCGTTGTACATCTCTGGCTCTTTCCCGAGCCGCATTAAAATTAACCATAATTAAAGCGGTTAAAAGACCAATAACAGAAATAACCACTAGAAGCTCTATCAGAGTGAACCCTCTTCGAGTCTTCCTTTCTTCGAAAGTAAAACCCGCTTGCCTCTGCCAAAAATGGATAATTTTCTTTTTAGTTTTTTTCATTATGGCATTATATTCTGGCTAGACATAGCATAATTACAATTGGCAGTTCCACATAAAAGACCATAATCTTTACAAAGACCATTGGTAAAACAAGAATCTTGAGTATTTTCTAATCTGGCATAAAGACGATAAGAAGAACCATTAGAAGAATAAGCATAATTGCCAAATTTAGGGTCTGCAGGTATTGCCTTCATATATAAAGTCCCTTTAGTATCTTCCCAACTGCTGCCACCAGCCGGTAAAGAGTCAGGATATTGCCCATAATCATTATAATACATTTCTAAAGCTTTTTGTATTTGGCCTAAATCACTTTTCCTCTGACTATCACGACCCTTAATTTGAGTACTCATAAAACTTCCTAAACCAATAGTTGCTAATAAACCTAGAATAGCCATCACCACTAAAAGTTCGACAAGGGTGAACCCTCTTTGGATATTTCTTTTTTCTTTCATCTTATTTTTATTGTAACACGGGTTAATAACAAGTTGGATCACTACAACTTATTGCTTTACAATTATTACAAGTTGAGCTACAAACCGCTCCCGACGCCCCTTCATAGCTTGTATTACAATGACCACCTTGACCAATACAGGTAAACCAACCTCCAATGCAGGGAGTAACAAAAGTCGGGATACTGGTTGGAGCTGGAACATTAGTTGGTGTTGATATTGACGTCGGAGTAGGTGTATTGGTTATTGTCGGTACAGACGTATTAGTCGGTACTAAAATTGGTATTGGTGTTGGTGATGGTTCACCCCAAGGATAAATTTCTCCCAACTGACGTTTTAATGATTCAACGTTCGGACTAGAAACCAAATAATTGTAAGGACCGCAAAATTCTGGGGTACAACCAATTTTTTTGATTATCGGATCTTTATCATATTCTAACGTGGTAAAAATTTTATACCATTTTTTACAATTAGTATCTTGAGAAATAGAATAAAAATAAATATTATTATTAACATTAACCGGATCACAAGGAACTGAAGAAAGGTAAGGAGAAAAATCAGAACCACATTCTAAACTTTCCGGATAACAAATATGATCGTTTAAATAATCCTCAAGGACTTTCTGTATCTTAACCAAATCCGCTTTCCTCCGAGCATCCCGACCCTTAAGCAATTGTAAACGATAAAGGCTTAAGGTAGCTAAGATTAAAATACCAATAATGGCTACAGCAATAAGAAGTTCTATTAAAGTAAATCCTTTACGATTATTCATAGAAAAAATTGCCAGATTTTTTCTCCCCAAAATAAAGCGACAAAAGCTGATAGGGCAAGAAAAGGACCAAAAGGAATCCGACTATCTATTCTTTTCTTTTTAATTAAAATCAGTATGACACCGGTTATGGCCCCAGTCAAGAAAGCTAAATATAAAGCCACAATTAACCTAGGAAAACCCAAAAATAAACCCATTAAACCAACTAATTTTACATCACCAAGACCCATTCCTTTTCCTTTAGTTAAGAAGACCAAAAGAAGGAAAAAAATCACTCCGGCCAAACCAGCCAAAATAGATAACCATTGACCCTGAATGATATTCCAAATAAAAAAAATTAAAATTGCCGGAAAAGTAATCTGGTCGGGGATAGTCCAATAAAATAAATCAGAAAGAAAAACTGCCAATAAAACAAGAAAGATATAAAGATATAAATAAGTTTGTTTTTGACAAAATAAAGATATAAAAATATAAAAATCAGAAGAAGGATTAAAATTAGGAATTAACCACCATTTATAAACTCCCACAAAAATTAATCCCGTAAATAATTCCACTAAAGGATATCGCCAGGAAATTAAAGAATGGCAATGACGACATTTGCCTTTTTGTAAAAAAAAAGAACAAAGAGGAATATTTTCAAACCAAGCCAATTGATGCTTACATCTCGGACAATAAGATCTTCCTTTTAAAAACCTTTTCCAAAAGTTTTTTTCTTTGTTCAGTCGATAAACTAAACAATCAATAAAACTGCCTATAGCTATGCCGAAAACAAAAATAAAAATAGTCATTAAGGCAGACAGATATAACAAGCGGTTGGGGTACTAATACAAGTAGCACAATCAGCTCCTGTAGGAAAATCTACTGGAACACCTTCATTACATCTTCTTTGAGCCTCTGTCCGAAAAGATCCTGATTGTGGCTGAAAACAAATGTAAACGCTATTTCCAGCTTCACCTCCATATTCCATCCATAAAGAATTATATGTTGTACCTCTTAAACGAGCTGTAAAAGCTGCTTTAACTTCATCGGCACCTGAAGTACAAGCTCCACCTCCCTGAGCTAATTTATCTAATAAAGGACAGTTATCCGCATCATTAAGGGCGGAAACTAATTGCCAAACAACAGCATCATCATCAGACTTTATCGCCTGCCAAGGCCAAATCCCTTGGGTAGCATTATAACGATCAATGGCTGATAAAAGTTGTTCTGCATCACTTCGGGAACCTGTATCACGGCCGCGATTAATTTGCTCAATTGGGTTAATAGTGGCTAAAACAGCTACTGCTAAAATTCCCAAAACAGCAATTACAATTAACAATTCAATCATGGTAAAACCCTTCGTCACTACGTTCCTCAGGGCTTCAGCCTGAGGCTTCAGCCGAACGGCAAACCCCAAATTTTGAATTTTTGATTTTGAATTTTTAATTTTTTTCACCCCCTTTCTATAATTTATTCTGTTATTTATATACTAAAACTGATTCGTAAGATTATATTTCGGCACTTCGTTTGCCTCGATAATCTTACTTAGCTAGAACTGATTAGTAAGATTATAAATTGGCATAATAATAGCCATCATTAAAAAACCAACACCGACTCCTAATACTACCATGATAAGTGGCTCTAAAGCGGCTGTCAATCCCTTAACCATCGCATCAGCCTGTTGCTCGAAATAAGTGGAAACCTTAACTAAAACTTCGTCCAGTTTCCCCGTTTCTTCACCAACCGCTACCATTTGCGGCAAAATTGGCGGAAAAATTTCTGTTTTAGCTAAAGACATAGCCAACGGTAAACCTTTTTCCACCTCTTTTGAAACTTCCTTCATTTTTTCTTCATAATTAGGACTATTTAATGATTTTGTGGTAACCTCAATCGCATCAACAATTAAAATACCACTGCCCACTAAAAGGCCTAGGGTACGGGTAAATTCAGTTAAAATCATCGCTTTTCTTAATTTGCCGATAATAGGTATCTTAAATGAAAATTGGTCAAACTGTCGACGAAAATAGTAATTATGAGATAAATAACGAAAAAGAAAAAATAAAGCAGCTAAAACACCTAAAGCCAAAAACCAATAATGAGTGGCAAATTTAGAAATCCCAATTAAAATTTTTGTCGATATCGGTAAATCTGCTTGAAATTCTTCATAAATCGCTGTTAATTTTGGAATAACAAAAATAATCATGACCGCTACAACCCCAATCATTCCACCAATAACCACGATTGGATAAATCATTGCTCCTTTAATTTTTTGGCGGAATTCATTCTGTTTCTCTAAATTATCAGCCAACCTTAATAAGATTTTATCAAGAACACCGGCGGTTTCTCCAGCTTTTATTAAAGCAATATAGATTTGGTCAAAAATGTTACTATGTTTTTGTAAAGCATCGGTCAAACTTATACCACTTTCAACCTGATGTAAAACATCGGTAATTAAATTGCTCATTGCTGGAGAAGTTTGAAGCTCCAAAATACTCAACGACTCAGTAATTGTTAGACCAGCATTCACCATAGTTGAAAGTTGACGGGTAAAGTTAACTTTATCCTGAATACCAATTCTGTCAAAACCTTTTTTAACTTGGACAAATAAATCCTCGTTTTTTTTATTGACAGTAATAACTAAAAGATTACGTTCCCTAAGAATCTTAGCAGCTTGATTAATATCGGCCGCTTCAACCAAACCTTCAACTGTTTTACTATCTTTATCTTTAGCTTTATATTTGAATTTATCCATAAATTGAAAACAAGATTTTTTTAATGTTAATAAAAAAAGATTGATATTTGAACTTTTCCATATAAGTGAAAACAAGCTTTGCTTATTTAAATTTATCCATACCTTATCCTTTAGTTAATCTCATTAATTCTTCTGGTCTCAAAGCAAAAGCCCGAGCTGTTTCAAGATCAACCTTTCTTTCTTTTACCAAACGAGCTAAATCCATCTCTAAGGTTCTCATCCCCATTTCTGCAGAAGTTTGTAAAATAGTATCGATCATTGCAGATTTACCTTCACGAACAGCGTTGCTAATAGCAGGTGTATTAACTAAAATTTCCGTAGCAGGAATACGACCACCAGTCAAAGAAGGAAGAAGTCTTTGAGAAATAATAGCTTCTAAGGTTGAAGAAAGCTGAGTTTTAATTTGGTCTTGTTGGTTAGCTGGAAAAACATCAATAATACGATTAATCGTTTGTGCTGCAGAATTTGTGTGAAGAGTAGCAAAAACTAAATGACCTGTTTCAGCAATAGTTAGAGCCGAAGCAATAGTTTCATAATCACGCATTTCTCCAATCATAACTACATCCGGGTCTTCTCTTAAACAAGAACGCAAGGCAATTTGCCAAGAATGAGTATCAGCCCGAATTTCCCTTTGAGAAACAATTGCCTTTTGATGAGTAAAAAGATATTCAATCGGATCTTCAATAGTAACGATATGAATCGGACGAGTCTGAGCAACTTCATCAATAATGGAGGCTAAAGTAGTTGATTTTCCCTGACCAGTCGGACCAGTAATCAAAATAAATCCCTGTTTTAATTGAGTAAAAGTATGACAGATTTCCGGCATATTAAGTTCATTAATCTTAGGAATTTTATTTGGTATCAATCTTAAAGCCGCTGCCAAATTACTTTTTTGATAATAAGCATTAATCCTAAAACGAGCCTGACCTTGATAATCAAAAGAAAAATCCAATTCCTTATTAACAAGAAGAATTTCCTTTTGTTCATTATTAACTAAAGAAAAAACTAAATTACTGGTTTCTTCCGCTGTTAAAATTTCTTTGCCGGTAATAGGTAACAAAACGCCGTTAATCCTTATCATTGGCGGTACTCCTGACAACAAATGAAGATCAGAAGCATTTTTATTAATAGTATATTCAAGCAATTCTTTAATTTCCATAAATTAATTTTTAATTAATTAATCTCGGGCAACACGCAATACTTCTTCTATCGTAGTTATTCCCTCAATGGCTTTCAAGTGACCATCTTGTTCTAAACTAATCATTCCTTCTTCTAAAGCCTGTTTTTGAATTTCATTGGCTGCGGCTCTTTCCAAAGTTAGACGAGCAATTTTTTCAGAAATCGGTAAAACTTCAAAAATACCTACCCGACCTATATAGCCGGTATTATTACATTCAGAACATTTTTTACCACGAAAAAGTTTAAGTTCACCATTTTTAGGATAAAGATTCCCTAACGATTTTTTAATATCTTCAATAACTTCCGGCAGGGGAGTATAACTTTCTTTACAATGCTCACAAATTTTCCTTAAAACTCTTTGAGCTACAATACAAGTCATGGCTGAAGCTAATAAAAATGGCTCACCACCCAAATCTAAAAGACGAGGAATAGCCCCAGTCGCATCATTAGTATGAAGAGTTGAAAAAACTAAATGGCCGGTTAACGAAGCTTGAATAGCCAACTCAGTGGTTTCTTTATCACGAATTTCACCAACCATAATAATGTTTGGGTCTTGACGTAAAAAGCTTCTCATACCAGAAGCAAAACTTAAACCAGCGGCAGGATTAACTTGAACTTGGTTAACCCCTTGTATTTGATACTCAACCGGATCTTCTAAAGTAACAATGTTAACCTTGCTTGTGTTAATTCTTGATAAAACAGAATATAAAGTTGTAGTTTTACCTGAACCGGTTGGACCGCAAATAAGAATAATACCATGCGGACGTAAAATTGAATCCTCTAAATTTTTTAAAGCTCGTCCGCGTAAACCTAATTCCGGTAAATCAGGAACACCGCCTGATTTTTTCAATAACCGCATTACGATTTTCTCTCCAAAAACAGTCGGTAAAGAAGAAACCCGTAAATCTACTTCTTGATTATCGGCCTTAAAATTAAAACGACCATCTTGAGGAACTCTTTTTTCATCAATTTTCATTCCCGATAAGATTTTAATTCGCGAAACAACTGCATCATGAACTTTTTTAGGTAAAATTAATTTCTCATGTAAAATACCATCAATTCGATAACGGACTCTGGTTCTATCTTCTTGAGGTTCAATATGAACATCAGAAGATCTTGATTTAATAGCAAATTCTAAAATTGTAGCTACGATTTTAGCCACCGGCGCTTCACGAATAACATTTCCCAAAGAAGTAATATCAACTGTCTGAGTTTCAGAAATACCTGGAGATACCTCTTTTAAAGCCGCTTTAACATCAGCTGAAAGAGTTTGAGCGTAAGCAGAAGCTACTGCCTGCTGAATTTTTTCCGTTGTCGCCATAAAAGGCTTAATTTTAGCTTTAGCTTTTTTTTCAATAAATTCAATTACTTCCAAATCCAAAGGATTGGCTAACGCCACTGAAAGTTCATTATTTAAACGATTATAATCAAAAGGGATTAAATTATAGCGTTCAGCAACCGAGCGGGGAATAAGACTTAAACTTTCCGGACTAATCGCTTTTTCGTTAGGATCAATAAAAGGAATATTATAAATTTGTGCTTCCGCTTTTGAAACCTGTTCATCATTAGCAAAATTATGTTCTAAAATAATTTGTTTTAAAGATCGCCCTGTATTAACTTGTTCTAATTTAACAGCTTTTAATTTATCCTCTGATAGAAAACCTGCTGAAGCCAAAACATCGGCAATTGTATTTGAAGCAAGCGCAGCTTGAGAATTTAATTTTTGGGCAGTAGGCATTTTAAAAAAACTTTACTCATTATTATTATCAAGAAATAATGTTAAAATGTCAACAGAGTGATAGCCTCAATTTTGATTACTGATAGTAACTTAAATAACCGTCTAAAGAAAGCTTTTGAGTTAGCCGAAAAATTTTTAAAACGCCAAACAGCCAATAACCCCGACTTTTGGCTGGTTGAAGAAAAAGACTCTATTAAAATTGATCAAATTAGAGAGCTGCAAAAACAATTAAGCTTAAAACCTTTTCTTTCTGCCAATAAAGTCATTATTTTAAGTGAAGCAGAAAAAATGACTCTTCCAGCCCAAAATTCTCTTTTAAAAATTTTGGAAGAACCGCCAGAAAATTCAATTATTATCCTCACTGCTCAAAATAAAAAAATGCTTTTGCCAACAATTATTTCCCGTTGCCAAATTATTAAATTAAATTCCTTAACACCAAAAATAGAAAAAATTGTTTTCGAAGAACAAAATAAATTATTAAAAAATATTCTTACTGCCTCGTTTGGACAAAGACTTATATTGGCAGAAAAAGACTTTTATAATAAAGAACAAGCCAATGATTTTTGTCAAAAACAATTAGTTTTTTTAAGAGAAAATTTAATTTCCCAAATCCTTTTAAAAAATTCACAAATAACTTTAAAAAAAGCCCAGATTACCAAGCTTTTACATTCTTTGCAAAAAAGTCTTATTTTGCTAAAAGCAAACGTTAATCCTCGTTTACTAATTGAAAATCTCTTGCTTTCGTACCCAATTTAGGCTACTATAGTTATAATATGTCCACTTCATCCGGCTACACAGCAGCAAATATTAAAGTTTTAGAGGGTCTAGAACCAGTTCGGCGTCGACCCGGTATGTTTATTGGCTCCACAGATATTAAAGGGCTACATCATTTATTAATTGAAGTCGTTGATAATTCGGTTGATGAATCTTTAGCCGGTTATACTAAAAACGTCTGGATTACTCTTAAAGAAGATGGTTCGGCAATTATCAAAGACGACGGACGGGGAATTCCGGTTGATAAACATGAATCCGGAGTTTCTGCTTTAGAAGTAGCCATGACCAAGCTCCATGCCGGAGCTAAATTTGACAGTGCAACCTATAAAGTTTCCGGCGGTCTTCATGGAGTCGGTATCTCGGTTGTTAACGCCCTATCATCTAATTTGAAAGCAGAAATTCATCGTGATGGCAAAGCTTATGTCCAAGAATATAAAAGAGGCAAACCTGTTGCCCCGGTTAAAGAAATTGGCAAAGCAAATGATACCGGAACAACTACAACTTTTACTCCGGATAAGGAAATTTTTGAAACCACAGAATTTAATTATAAAACTGTTGAAGAATTGGTCCGGGAAAGGGCTTATCTTGTTTCCGGATTGCGTTTCTATTTAAAAGATGAAAGAACTGGGCAAGAAGGCCAATTTTATTTCGAAGGCGGGGTTAAATCTTTAGTTTGTTTCTTAAATCGTAATAAAAAAGCACTTCATCAGCCAATTTTTATTACCGGCAATGATCAGGATATCAACTGTGAAATTTCTATTCAATATAATGATAGTTTTTCGGAAAATATTGAATCTTTTGTTAATGTTATTAATACTAAAGACGGCGGAACTCATCTAACTGGTTTTCGTATCGCTTTAACACGCGCCATTAATGATTATGCTAAAAAAATTGGTCTATTAAAAGATAATAATGGCGGTTTAACAGGTGATGATACAAAAGAAGGCTTAACCGCGATTGTAGCTGTCAAAATTCCCACCGACAGAATTCAGTTTGAGTCGCAAACTAAAGCTAAACTTAATAATTCTGAAGTTCAAGGCATTGTAGCCATGATTGTTAAAAATGGGTTAGATGTTTTCTTTGAAGAACATCCTTCTGATGCTAAAAGAATTATTGAAAAAATTAGTTTAGCGGCCAGAGCCCGATTGGCAGCCCGGGCGGCTAAAGAAGCCGTTATCAGGAAAAGTGAATTTTTTGCCAATTCCTTGCCAGGTAAATTAGCTGATTGCCAAGAAAAAGATCCGGCTTTTTCCGAACTTTTTATTGTTGAGGGCGATTCTGCCGGTGGTAGTGCCAAACAAGGACGTAATCGTAAATTTCAAGCCATTCTTCCTTTAGGCGGCAAGATTCTAAACACGGAAAGAGCCCATCTAGATAAAATTATTAATTTTGAAGAGTTAAAGAATTTAATTATTGCTTTAGGTATGGGAATAGGAGAAACACTAAACTTAAAGAAGATTAGATATCATCGAATTATTATTATGACAGATGCTGATGTTGATGGAGGGCATATTACTACTTTACTTTTAACTTTTTTCTATCGTCATTTAAAACCTTTAGTTGAAGAAGGTTTCCTTTATATTGCTATGCCGCCTCTTTATAAAATTCAGTCCGGAAAAGAAATCTGCTATGCCTATGATGATAAAGATAAAGATAAAATCTTAAGTGAACAAAGATTCAAAAATAATAAAGTAAGTTTACAAAGATATAAAGGTCTAGGAGAAATGAATCCTCAACAATTATGGGAAACAACTATGAATCCGGAAAACAGAATCTTAAAACAGATTACTGTTGAAGATGCTCAAAAAGCTGATGAAGTTTTTACAATGTTAATGGGCAATGAAGTCTTACCCAGAAAAAGATTTATTCAAGCCAATGCCAAAATGGCTAATCTTGATATCTAATATTTATCGCGGTTTATTTAATTAAACCGCTTAGTTTAATTGGTTAAATCAATGGATACAGATAAAAATACAATTGGTAAATTACAACCAACTGAGATTACTCAAGAAATGCGTAAAAGCTATCTTGATTATGCTATGTCTGTTATTGTCGCTAGGGCTTTACCGGATGTTAAAGACGGTTTAAAACCGGTCCATCGTCGTATTTTATATTCTATGCATCAGATGGGCCTTTCTCATAGCTCCCGTTATTCTAAAAGTGCTAAGGTTGTTGGAGAGGTTATGGGTAAATATCATCCTCATGGCGATATGGCTATTTATGACGCTTTAGTCCGTTTAGCCCAAGATTTCTCCATGCGTTATCCTTTAATTGATGGACAAGGTAATTTTGGCTCAATTGATGGTGATTCCGCTGCTGCCATGCGTTATACCGAAGTTAAACTGGCTAAAATTACTCAGGAAATGTTAACTGATATTGATAAAGAAACAGTTGAATTCCGTGATAGCTTTGATGGCAGTCTTCAAGAACCAGTTTACTTACCAGCTAAATTACCTAATTTATTGTTAATGGGTTCTGATGGTATCGCAGTTGGAATGGCTACTAAAATCCCGCCTCATAATCTTGGTGAAGTTACTGACGCTATTATTTATATGATTGAAAAAGGAAAAGTTGTCTTTCCTAAAGAATCTTTATCGACAGAAAAAAAAGAAGAAAATAAAAAACCGGTTTTTGAACTGAAAAAGATTGAGCTTAATGAAGATCAGGGAGAAAAAGCTTTGTCTGCTAATTTTGAAACAGATGTCAATATTGAAGAAGAATTAATGAAATTTATTAAAGGTCCGGATTTCCCAACCGGTGCTGCTATTTATAATAAAAAAGATATTCTCCAGGCTTATACTACCGGTAACGGTAAAATTCTTATCAAAGCTAAGGCGGAGATTGAAGAGACTAAAGAAGAAAAATTCCGCATTATAATTAGCGAAATTCCTTATCAAGTCAATAAATCAAATTTAGTGGCAAAAATTGCTCAGCTGGTTAAAGACCGAAAGATTGAAGGCATTACCGATTTACGAGATGAATCTGATAGGGATGGACTAAGAATTGTTGTTGAACTAAAAAAATCCGCTAAACCTAAAACAATTCTTAATAATCTTTATAAAAATACTCAAATGCAAACCAGTTATCCAGTTAATATGGTGGCTTTAGTTGATGGTATACCCATGACACTTAATTTAAAACAAATCCTAACGGAATTTATAAAACATCGCCAGAAAGTTATTACTAAAAGAGTTATTTTTGAACTTAATGAAGCCAAAAGACAAGCTCATATATTAGAGGGTTTAAAAATTGCTTTGGATAATTTAGATGAAGTTATTGAAACAATTAAAAAATCAAAAGATGCTCAAGAAGCTAAAGTCAATTTAATAACTCGTTTTAAATTGACTGACATCCAGGCAACGGCTATTTTAGAGATGCAATTAAGAAGACTAGCGGCATTGGAAAGAAAAAAAATAGAAGATGAATATAACGAAATTATTAAAAAGATCGAATATCTGATCGGCTTACTAGCTCATCCCCAAAAAATATTAGAAATTATTAAAACTGATCTTTTAGAAATTAAAGAAAAATATGCTGACGCTAGAAAAACCAAGGTTTATGTCCAAGCTTTAGAAGATTTTAACGAAGAAGATTTAATTCCCCAAGAAGATTGCTTGGTTATTTTAACCAAAGGTGGTTATGTTAAAAGATTCCCTGTCAATACTTATCGCTCCCAGAAAAGGGGAGGCAAGGGAGTTTCCGGAATGACTACTAAAGAAGAAGATGAAGTTTCTCAATTCTTAACCGCCAAAACACATGACTCGATTTTATTTTTTAGTAACCAAGGCCGGGTCTTTTCCATCCGTGTCTGGGAATTACCGGAAGGTTCCCGCCAAGCTAAAGGTCAGGCAATTATCAATCTTATCAATATTTCTCAGGAAGAAAAAATTCAGTCGGTTTTAGCCTTAAGCTCTGAAAAAACAGATAAAAATAAATTTTTAATCATGGTCACCAAAAAAGGCATTGTTAAAAAAACCAGTCTTAAAGCATTCAGTAATATTCGTGCCTCTGGCTTAATTGCTATTAAACTTAATAAAGATGACGAATTGGTCTGGATTAAAATCGCCGAAGAAGGGGATCATGCCTTGTTAGTTTCCCATCAGGGAAAATGTATCAGATTTAAGGAAAAAGATGTTCGACCGACCGGCCGCGATACCATGGGTGTCAAAGGAATTCAGCTTAAAAAAGATGATTTTGTTATCGGTATGGAAGTCTTTTCCCCCAAACTAGCTGCAAATAAAGATAAAAGAAAGAAAAATTTCCGAGACATTCTTATTATTATGGAAAACGGATTAGGTAAAAGAACCAAGCTGGAAGAATACCGTCTGCAAAAAAGAGGTGGCATTGGCATTCGCGCCGCTCATGTTTCTCCAAAAACCGGCAATATTGTCGCTTCCCGAATTATTGACGAAAAAGTGATCCAGATTATTTTGACCAGCAAAAAAGCTCACGTTATCAAATTGCCGGTTAAAAATGTCCCTAGATTAGGGAGAGACACACAAGGAGTTATCTTTATGCGGTTTAATAAATCCGCCGACACAGTCGCCGCCGTTACTTGTTTAGAAGAAGAGTAAGAACCTTGTTTCTGACGAAATAAGAACCCCAAAACTTGATTTTTAGATCTTAAGTTATTATTATTATATATAGTAAATATGAAAAAATTCTTTAATACTGATTACGGTAAATTTTTAGCAATAACGATTTCTGTCTTGGTCATTTTAACTTTATATTTTCGGTTAATAGGTCCTATTCCTTTTTCTGTCAATCAAATCACGACAGAGAAAAAAACAACTTTTGATGTTCAAGCTGAAGGAAAAGTTACCGCCGTTCCCGATACCGCAGAAATCAATTTAGGAATTCAGTCCAACAAACCAACAGTTGAAGCTGCTCAGAAAGAAGCTAATGAAAAAATCAATAATATTACTTCGGAACTAAAAAAGTTAGGAATTGAAGAAAAATATATTAAAACTTCTAATTACAGTGTCTATCCTGATTACAATTATCAAGCCGGTCAAAAAATTACCGGTTATAACGTCAATATTACTCTAACTATCAAAGTTAAAGATTTACAAAAAATTAATAATGTAATTGATATTGCTACTGCTCAAGGAGCTAACCAAATTGGTAATTTAAGTTTTGTCATCGACGATGATAAATTGGAAAGTTTAAAAATGGAAGCTCGCAAACAAGCAATTGAGAAAGCTAAAATTAAGGCTAAGGAAATTGCCAATGCCGGCGGTATTAAACTCGGCCGCCTAGTCGATGTTACAGAAAGTGTTTCTAGCTATAATCCCACTCCTTTAAGAACTCCTGCAACTGCTTTAGCAGGCGGAGGAGTAGAGGATAAACAAACTCAAATTCAAGCTGGTGAGTCAGAAATTACTATTAATATTACCATCAGTTACGAAACTCTCTAAACTATCCCATAACAATTTGACTTCCTTCAAAGAAATGCTATAATGATAAACATCTTTTAGCCTTAGTTAGAAGATTTACTTTTTTTATAATAAAAATTAATGCTTTAACATTTTAGGCATTGTTAAAAGCTTATTTTTTATTTTAATCATATTTAGTACATTAAAAAAATTTAAAAATATAAAAGGGGAGTGATTTTTATGAACGGTCTGGATATGAAAATTAACATTTCTTCCTGTTTTGTTGCTAATCACATTTTAGAAAAAATCTTTAAAGGTGATATTGATACATCCAAAATAGGATTCCTAAAAAATTCAGATGTAGATGTTAAAACTGTTCCACAGCAATTTAATGAAGTCTCTGTTTCTGAAGTAGATATAAGTTCAGAAAGGTCAATTGATTTTTCAGGATTAGCTAAGGAAGGAATTATTTTAGTAAAAAGGTGGAGAATTAATAACGACATGGAATTTTATCCAAAAACAAAAGAACAAATTGAAGGTGACCCAAACAATTATGCTTGGATCAAAATTGAAAAAATTAAATCAAACTAAATATGATAGGAATAAAAGCCATTGACTTTACCAAAAGCAATGGCTTTTTTTTGGTTAAATTATTTCCCTTTACCATGAAATGCTTCATGAACATCACGAAGTTGCCGATTAGTAACGTGAGTATAAATCTGAGTAGTGGAGATATTTTTATGCCCTAATAATTCTTGGACGCTTCTAATATCCGCTCCGGCCATTAATAAATCAGTAGCAAAAGAGTGACGTAAAGTATGAACTGTGGCATCAACCGGAATTCTGGCTTTACGAACATATTTTTTTACAAGCCTTTGAATAGAACGAGGTGTTAAACGTAACTTACGACCATCTTCGGTAACTTCCGGATTTTTGACGATTCGTATAAAAAGGGGTTGCCATTTATCCCGACGCGAAACCAAATATTTATTTATCCATTCAACAGCCTGTTTTGAAAGGAAAACAACCCTAGCATGTCCACCTTTACCAATTACGCCGAATTCACGGCGGTTAAGGTCAATCTGATCACGGTTTAACTTAGTCAACTCGCTAACACGAAGACCAGTTGAGAATAAAGTTTCTAAGATAGCTTTATCCCGTAACTCTCTTGGATTAGAAACTTGCGGTTGAGACAAAAGAAGTTCAACTTGTTCGGTTGTTAAGAATTTTAAGCTTCGACTTTCTATCTTAGGTAGCTCAATCTTTTCAGGGGCAATTGTCCTATAGTCATTTTTGATCAAAAACTTCAAAAAGGCCCTCAAAGCTATCACATGGTAGCTTTGAGTGACACGCGCCAGGGGATCACCGTTTGGGGCTGTAAATCGGGATAAAAATACCCTATATTTCTTGATAATTTCGAGATTAAATGAAGCTGGATCAATTTGTGGTGAATTAGCCTTTAACCAATCAGAAAAACGTTTTAAATAGTGTTTATAATTTCTAATGGTAAGAGGGGAACAATTTTTTTCAACTTCTAGGTACTCGAGGAACTCTTCAATCAGTCGATCGGTCTCAGTACGCAGTAGATTATTCTTTTCTTCGGTCATTTTTTTTAAAAACAAGATTCTGCCAGAGGCAGGTTCTTATTTTGGACAAGGTTCTGTCGTCTTAAACGATAGGTTCTTATATAATATTGTACGACATTATCTATTTGAAAAACAAGGTTCTGTCGTTTCGACAGGTTCTTATCGTTTTGGACAAGGTTCTGTCGTTTCGACAGGTTCTTATAATAAAAACAACTCCTCTTCCTCAATTTAAGCACTACTGTTAACCCAACCCAAATTCTGTAAATTTGGACAAGGTTCTGTCGTCTTAAACGATAGGTTCTTATATAATATTGTACGACATTATCTATTTGAAAAACAAGGTTCTGTCGTTTCGACAGGTTCTTATCGTTTTGGACAAGGTTCTGTCGTTTCGACAGGTTCTTATTCGAAAAACAATCCTGTCTTTCTTTCTCAGTTTGAGCACCATCTTTCTTCTAGTTCAAGTGTAGGGAAGTCATAAAACTAATTTGAGGCTAATTGAACCTAAATATTCGGGTTTTATTAGGGGATCAGTAAAATTCAGATAGAGGTCTTATTAGTGGAGAAATAAGAAAAAATAAAGGACTGAAGAAAAAAAATTTAGGAAAAATTATCGTTATTTTTTTCTTTTTAAAATTTTTAATTAGGCCTTCTCCGCCCGAGTGTGAATTCAAAAGACGTCGCAAAAGCTACATTGTGCGACATTATACTAAATTCAAAATATCTTATCCTCTAATAACCTTATCTCTCAATTTAGGGGAGAAAACAATAGAGAGATATCCAATAAACAATCAATAACTTATTCTCTTTCAACCATCTTGCCATCTTTATTTATTTTTATATTATTTTCTACTCCTCTTTAGTTATCCACACTCCTTCCAACAACTATATCAAAGGTTATCAACTAGCAAACTTTTAAAATTCTGCCAAAGTCGTGAAAAATAACCTATAATTTTCGTGAAAAGGACTTATAATATTATGGGATATTTATTCTTTAAAGAAGAAAATTAATAATCCTCCCCCTCCCCGGCCTTCATCTCTTAAAAAATTTTTATCCGCCCCAACGAGTTGTTAAAAAAATAACAATTAAAACTGCTACGCCAACTCCAATATATTCATTAAGAGTTCTTTTAAAAAGCCTCTCGCTCAGATAATGCTGACCAAGCCCTAAGACTATATAAAGGCTTGTTGTTAAAGATAAAGATCCAACGGCGACTGTTACTGGCCAAAAAGAAAAAACTAAAGAAACCTCACCAATAACCAGTGATAAAGCTAAAGAATAAATCCAAATTTTTTTGGTAATTCTTTCTTCAAGATTGATGCACCACAAACCTTGTAAAAATAAAAACAAATTTAAGAAGAAAATGAGTAAAAAATTTAACCAGGGGCTTTGGCGAAAAGAAAGAATGACATTGTAAATAAAAAAGGAAGTTATTAAAGTTAAAAGAAAACTCACAGCGTGAGCAGAACGTAAAAGCTGAATGGTTCTAATCGCTGCTACAGAAAAAATATTTTCAGTCAATAAAAGGCTGTAGAGTCCAAATCCATAAAGAATCACTATTGGTGAACGGACTATCCATAATTCAGGAGTCAAAAAATAGAAAAAACCCATACCAATCGTAAAAAGAAAAGGTAAAATCAAAACAGTAAACCATTCAACCCCATTAAGACCCTCGCTTAATGACCAAGCTGATAAAAAATAAGTTAAAATCGCCAAAACTCCAATAGCTTGATATTGCCATGATGTTAAACCAAATAATTGAATTCCCAATAACCCTAAAGCTAAAATTAAAGCGACAATAATGAATTTTTTTCTCTTATCGATCTTGAATTTAAATTTGATCATTATTTCTTATTGGAGTTTATCCTAACATCTCATCAGGGATATCAAAGTTGCTAAAAACTTTTTGAATATCATCATGATCCTCAAAAGTTTCCATAATTTTTAAAATTTTTCCGGCTTTTGACTGATCATTAATTTTAACTTCCACCAAAGGTTTCATTATTAACTCTTCACTCAAAACTTTAAAACTTAAATTTTCTATTTTATTTCTTACCTCTCTGGTCTGTTCTGGCTTGGTATAAATCTCGATAACATCACTCGTCTCTTGAATATCTTCTAGATCTAAATCCATAAGGCTTAAAATTTGTTCATTAGGATTATTATTTTTCTCAACTGTTAATAAACCGGTTTTTTTAAATTGAAAAACTACTGCCCCAGGACTAGCTAAAGTCCCCCCTGCTCTCTCAAAAATATTTTTAATTTCCGATGTTGTTCGATTTTTATTATCAGTTGCCGCCTCAATAATAATAGCAATTCCTTCTGGCCCATAACCCTCATAAGTTACTTCAAACCAATTAGCTCCATCTTTCTCTCCCTCCCCTTTCAAAATTGCCCTCTGAATATTTTCTTTAGGCATATTTAAATTTCTAGCTTTATCAACAGCTAAACGCAATTTAAAATTTTTTTCCGGATCACCAATACCTCCGCCAGCTCGCACAGCTATCGTAATCGCTTTGGCTAATTTAGTAAAAACTTGGCCTTTTTTAATATCTTTTGATTCTTTTTGACGTTTAATGGTATCCCATTTTGAATGTCCAGACATCAAAGATAATTTTACTCTCGAAATCACTCCTTGACAACTACTGGGAAAAAATTATATCTTTACTCCAATGACTGCCACCTTAGAAGAACAAGCTATTAAAGCCGCTTTAAATCAAAATTGGACGAGGGCGATTGAAATTAATAAAAAAATTATTAAAGAAACCCCTCAAAACGCTCCAGCTTTAAACCGAATAGGTAAAGCTTTTTACGAACTAGGAAAAAATGAAGAAGCGATCAAAGCTTATAAAAAAGTTATCAAAATTGATCCTTTTAATCCAATTGCCAATAAAAATCTTAAAAGATTAAGTAAAAATAGAAGTAAAAATAATAATCAAAAAAATTCTATTCTTTCAGGTAATATCTTTCTTGAAGAACCAAGCAAGACTAAAATGGTTAAATTAATACGCCTCGCTTCTCCTTTAATTTTATCCCAGCAAGATAATGGTGATGAAGTTTTTTTTATTATTAAGAAAAGACTTATTAGTATTTTTGATAACAGTAAAAATTATTTAGGTGCCTTACCTGAAGATTTATCACAAAGATTAATTAAATTTATTAAAGGCGGCAATCAATATCAAGCTTATATTAAAAATGTTGATCTTCAATTGTTAGAAATTTTTATCCGCGAAGTTTCCCGAAGTAAAAAGTTTATTGAAACACCTTCTTTTCCTCAAGGCAAATTCAATCGACTCTAATAATCTTCACCTAATAAAATAACGATATCAGACCTTTGATTATCATCCTCTAATTCTCCTTGCCAATAACAATGAAAAATTTTGTTCAATCTATGAACCGTGTAAGAATTTTTATATTTTTTACTGCTTTTCAGCCCACAATTGTTTTTCTCTTTCGAAACATCATTTTGGATACCAATATTAATTACCCGTCCACCAATGTTAGTAATAATTTTAGCGGCGCTATTTGCTAAACCCGCTTTATCGGTTTTATTTAAAACCCCAATGGTTAAGCCTTCTTGTCTAATTTCTCCATCAATAAAAAATTGATTAAAAATTCTTACTAATCTTTCCGTTTCTATCTTCATCGCCTTACTGCCATCCGGTAAATCAACTTCTTGACTAGCGCTAGTCTGGGACAAATCAATTAAATTAATCTTATCTTCACGAGTTTTTTTAATTTGCCACCAAAGCCTTAATAAATCCCAACGGCTTAAATTTGTTTTTTTATCATGACGAAGCGCCTCAAAAAATTGATTCAAAAGTGAATTTTTAATCCCGGAAGATTTTATCTGATAAATATTACCTTGAAGAA
This sequence comes from Candidatus Shapirobacteria bacterium, assembly GCA_026395335.1. Lineage (GTDB taxonomy): Bacteria > Patescibacteriota > Microgenomatia > PFEM01 > JAPLYW01 > JAPLYW01. The sequence continues at coordinate 16,586 of JAPLYW010000025.1, read as the reverse complement.
AACCGTCGACCGGTAAACCAAAGTAATTTTGTAAACTGCTAGTTAAAAGTTCAACCCCGTTTCCTTTTAATTCTCCTAATCTATAAATTGATTCAATTCGATAGGGACCATAACCATGGGTTGTTTCAATAAAAGTTCCATTAGGGACTAATAAAACACTAATAGTTTCTTCAGAAGAGTTAAAAGATATTAAAGATGCCGGTTGTGAGTTAACAATAATATTAAATTGGTGTTCCCCATCCCAGAGACTGTTATTACAAGAATGGTAAATTTTTAAAATAGAAAAAATTAAAAAACCCAAAAAAATCAAAATTAATATCAAAATTAACCAAGGTCTTTTTTTCTTTTTTTTTACTATTTTAGCCATTGTTTTTTCAAAGATAAAAACTCATCTTTCCGAATTGCTTCTCTTATCTTAACAAAAAGATCTTCTATAAAAAAGAGATTATGGTAACTTGCTAAACGATAAGCTAAAAGCTCATTGGCTCGGAAAAGATGATGAAGATAAGCTTTAGAAAAATTATGGCAAACATAACAAGGGCAATTTTTATCAATCGGGCTAGGATCATTAGCAAAAATAGATTTATTAATATCATAAGTAAAGTTTTTTCTTTTAGCCAAAATGTGACCCACACGAGCCAAACGTGTGGGCATTACACAATCCATTGTGTCAATTCCCCTCTCCACTGCTGTAAAAATATCGTCAATTTCACCAACACCTAACAAATGTATTGGACAAACTTCTTTTTCTTTTTGTAAAATAGGCATTATCCAATCTAAAATTTGAGCCATCTCTTTTTTTGATTCCCCCACCGCCACTCCACCAATAGCTAAACCATCAAAAGCCAATGAACTAATAAATTTGGCCGATTCTTGACGCAAATCTCTAAACGTACTGCCTTGGATCACACCGAAAAGAAATTGTTTTTGTCTTCTTCCTACTACCACCGCCTCTAAACTTCTTAAAGCCCAACGGTGGGTCCTTTCCATGGCAGTTTTGGCATAATTATAAGTAGTTGGGTAAGGAGCACATTCATCAAAAGCAATCATTATATCGGCTCCTAATTTTTGTTGAATTTCAATTGATTTTTCTGGTGTAAAATAATGTTTTGAACCATCAAGGTGGGAATAAAAAGTCACACCATTATAATCTATCTTAACTAATGAATTGGCACACGGACTAAGCGTTGAGGATCGATTTTTTCTTCCTAAAGAAAATACCTGAAAACCACCACTATCAGTCATTAAAGGCCTATCCCAATTCATAAATTTATGTAATCCTCCTAATTTTTCTATAACTTCTACTCCTGGTCTCAAATATAAATGATAAGTATTAGCGAAAAAAACCTGAACACCAATTTCTCTTAAATCCTGTGGGGTTAGGCTTTTTACGGTAGCTTGACTGCCTACCGGTACAAAAGTCGGTGTTAAAATTTCTCCATTAGGAGTTTTTATTTTACCTATCCTGGCTCTTGTTTTTATATCTTTCTTTAAAAGACTAAAAAAATTGTTTTTCATAAATTTAAAATTGGGAATAAAAAAATAGATCCTAATTAAATCGTTCCGTGTTCGATTTTGAGACGTTTAATCTTGCCGGCGATTTCCTCTTTATCAACGCCAAAGATTTGTAGAACACGATGGATAATCGACAAAGCTCCTTCAAATTCCGGTTGGATCAGGCTAATAACGCCTAAAGTTTTCATTCGCGAAAAAGCTTCTTTTTGGTGAATACGAGAAATAATTTTTATATTAGGATTTAAATTTTGGCAATTAGTCACCACAATTTCCTGGGTTGCCTGATCAGGAATTGCTACTACCACGACTTTAGCTCTGTCAACTTGAGCATAATCCAGAACATCAATATCAGCCGGATCACCATAAAGAGCCTGAACTCCTTTGCTCTTCAGCTCGGTAATTATTTGATGATTATAATCAATAACTACATAAGGAATTTCTAAAAGTTCCAAAGCTCTAGCTAACCAACTGCCAACCCGACCATGTCCACAAATAACTACGTGTTCTGTTAAATCTAGACCTTCTTTTTCTGGTAAATGCTCTTTTTTAGCAAATAAATATTGGTTCAAATGTGGCCATTTTTTAGTTGTTCTTTGTAGAAGAAAATAAAATTTTGGAGCCGCATTCATTGCCCAAGGAGTAACTAAAATAGTTATTAAGGCAACCGACAAAATTAATGAATAAGTTTCTTCATTAATCAAACTGCCATTTAAACCGAAACGCGCCAAAATAAAAGCGAATTCCCCTGCTTGAATTAAACCTAAACCCACCAGAATAGCGGTTTTAGCATGATAGCCAAGATATAAAGTTAAAATCGTCACGACTATAAATTTAAAGACCAAAACAATTAGACTTACAGACAGAACTAACCAAAAATGGCTAATTAAAAAATAAGGATTGAGAAACATCCCTAAAGAAACAAAAAAGATAATAGAAAAAAGATCGCGCAATGGTCTTATCTCAGAAAAGATTGCATGATTTTCTGAAGTTTTAGAAATTACTAAACCAGCTAAAAAAGCTCCTAGTGCGAGTGATAAACCTAAAGCTGAAGTCAAAACAGCCATTAATAAACATAAAGCTACTACTGCTAATAAAAGTAATTCGCGTGAACCAAAATCGGCAACCCAACTAATAAATTTCGGAGCTAACTTACGGCCAATAAAAAGAACACCAAAAATCATGGCTACACTTTTTAATAAATCCAAAGAAAAAGACCAAAAAGAAATATTAGCACCCAACATTACTGGTAAAATTACCATCATTGGTAAAACTGCTAAATCTTGAACTAAAAGCCAACCCAACATAATTTCTCCGGGTAAAGTGTCAATTTCCCCCTTTTCCGTTAAAATTTTAACAACAATCGCAGTTGAAGACATGGCAAAAGCGCAACCCATAAATAAAGAAGCGGCAAAATCAAAACCAAACCGGGGAAAAATAAAAATAGCAGCAATAATAACTAAAAGGATTTGGATTAAACCACCCCAAACAGCTATAGTTTTAACTTTTTTTAAATAATCTAAAGAAAGTTCTAACCCTAGAGTAAACATTAATAAGGCTATTCCGATTTCTGAAAGAAAAGAAATTAAATCTTTAGCTTGAATAAACTTTGAAGTTACTAAACTAATTAAAAAACCGGCTAATAAATAACCGACTACAGTTGGTTGTTTGGCTTTTTTAGCTAAAAAACCGCCCAAAAAAGCAATCGTTAAAATTAAACCTAGCCAAACCACTAAAAAAAATTCTTGGTTCATTTTGATATTAGTTTCATCATAGCAAGTTCCAAATCAGAAGGCAATTTTAAAGATAACTCAACTTTTTGTTCTTTTAAAGGATGCTCAAAAGATAAACCAGCCGCATGAAGAAACAAACGAGGGCACCATTGGCGATCTTTTCTAACAGTTTTTCGACCGGCATACTTTTCGTCAGATACAATAGGATGATTAATAAATTTAAGATGAACTCTAATTTGATGGGTCCTGCCAGTTTCCGGATAAAGTTCAAGTAAACTAAATTTTTCTTTCTCTTTTATTAATTCTCCTTTATTAATCCTTTTATATTTTGTTTTTGCTTCCCTTCCCCCTAAAAAAATACCAAACTTTTCTCGATTAAAAGGGTTACGCGCAATTGTCGCTTCAATCATCCCCTCTTCTGGAATAACTTGACCATGAACTAAAGCTAAATATTTTTTCTTAATTTGTCTTTCTTTAAATTGTCTTTGAAGTTCTTCAAAAGCTTTGGGAGTTTTAGCAATAATCAGCAAACCGCTAGTTTCTTTATCTAAACGATGGACTGTTCCTGATCTTTTTATAAAATCCGATTCTTGATCAATTTTACTTAAATCTAAAGAGTTAAAAACTTCTTTCTCGACCCAATCCTGAACAGTTTCCTGACCCTTGGTTGTTTCCGCCCGATTAACAGTCATTCCTGCTGGTTTATCAATTATTAAAAAATATTCATCTTCAAAAATTATTTTAGGATTCATTGTTTCTTTAATTTTAACAAAAAAACCTCCGTTTTACAGAGGTCTCTAGTCAGAAAGAATAAAAAAAATTTATTAATGCTCTTTTTTCTTCTCGCAATTGACACAAACTATTGTTTCCGGTAAAACCATTAAACGGTCGGTATCAATCATCTTTCCGCATTTTTCACAAATTCCGTATTTACCAATTTTAATTCTAGCTAAAGCTTTCTTTATTTGGATTAATTTACGATTAACTTGATTTTCTAGAGCTTTAACCCTCTCATGCCCGATTTGTTCAACAACATCAGTATCCGGAGAAGCATTATCGGAAATTCGACGAGTATCCAAAAAAGGATCTTCTTTAGCAATAGCTTTCTTTTTGTTTTCTAAACGAGCCATTTCCCGAGAAAGAAAATCAGATATCGGTTTTAAAATCTTTAAAGGAAAACCGTTTTTAATTGTTTTTTGTTTCTTTTTGTTTGTCATAATTTTTTTTCAATGTCCGCCCGGAGCGGAAATAAAAAAGGGAAAAAACAAAAATGAGGGCGATAAAGTTTAAAGCTATCTGACCCCAATATAAGTATACCCTAGCCTCTCTGATAAATGCAAGCGGAAGGTTAGTTAAAAAGATTAAACCTGAAGCTGTCAAAAGGATAAAACCGTTCTCCTTACTTTTATACCATTCCCAAATTCGCCAATGCCTCTCTATTTTTATTAAGAAAAACCAGATAATAAAAAGGAAAAAAGCTGAAAATAAAGATAAAGGATGACGTTTTAAAAGAATACCTGGGAAATAAATTCCCCAAGGCATATTAGTTGAACGGCCGAAACCGGAACCATCCAAAAAGCTCCCCAATTGTAAAAGAATTAAGAAAGGGAAAAGACCAAAAGTAATCTCATCCGCCATTCGCCAAAAATTCCATTTTTCCGTCTTCACAAAACGCCAAAGAGCTAAAAGCATCCCAAACCACCAACCTAGTGTAGAAAGACCTGGGTAGCGAGCAAACAAAACCCAACGGGTTAAATGCCAGCCAAAGTAAGAAAAATTTTGAATAATAAAAATAAGACGTGAGAAAATTAACCCTAAAAGTAAAGCTAAAATAATAAAATCAATAATCTTTTCTTCTTTTAAACCTGCATCGCGCAAACGCCTCCAAATAATAAAACTTTCTAGAAATATACCCACAGCTAATAAAAACCCGTAAGTATAAAAAGTCACTGAACCGATATTAAAAATTATTGGTAACATAATTAAAAAGAATAATTATTCATTGACACTCATAATTAGAATAATAATTATTCATTGACACTCATAATTATAACATTTTATAATGATTACACTTAGATATGTTATCAACTAGCCATTCCTTAATTTCAGCGTTAATTGTCAGCCGTATCTTTCCTCCTCAATTAAGCCTCCCCCTAGTCTTAGCTAGTCATTATCTTTTAGATATTGTCCCCCATTGGGATACTGGTACCGGCTTAACCAACGGCCACAAAAGCAAAAAAAAAGCGGTTTTAGAAACACTGGTTGACGTAATTGTTGGTTTTAGTTTAGTTTTTATCTTTTTTCAAAAAGGCAAACCGTTCTCCCCTCTTTTATGGGTAGCGGTTTTTTTGGGAATTTTACCTGATTTATTGGAATTTCCGGCTCTTTTTTTTGGCAAAAGACCTTTTCCGATCAACGTTTTAGAAAAATTCCATAATACTTTACATCAGCGGGCTAAATTGCCTTGGGGTTTAATTTATCAAATCGTGGTTTTAATTATCGTCTTTACGCTTTTTTATTGAAGTTTAGTCAGAAACTCTTTCTATATAATTCCCACTTCTAGTATCAACTTTAATTTTATCACCGACATTAATAAATAAGGGAACTTTAACCGCTAAACCGTTATCTAAAACCGCTGGTTTAAAAGAAGCATTCACAGAGTTACCTTTAACTCCCGGAGCTGTCTCTTCTATTTTAAAAACTAAAGAAAGGGGCAAATCTACTCCTAAAGCCTCTTCGTTCCAAAAAACAATTTTAATTTCCTCGCCTTCTTTTAAAAAACGGCTTTTATCTCCCAAAACACCCTTAATAATATTAATTTGTTCAAAAGTCCGTGGCTCCATAAAATAAAAATAATCATCATCATAATATAAATATTGGACCATCTTTGTTTCTGTTTGAATAGGCTCAATCTTCGCCCCGGAAATAAAAGTTTTTTCCGTCATAGCTCCGGTTTTTAAATTTTTGACTTTCAAACGAATACTGGCTGAACCACGCCCCATTTTCGTATGTTTATAATCAATGACCTGATAAGGCACACCATTCTCTTGAAAGTTTCGACCGGATTTCATTTCATTTACAGGAATCATAGATGCTAATTTTAGAATAAATTAAGTTGAGTCTCAAGAGGAGAAATGATAAAATTGATTGTTTTATTAAAAAGCCGAAGTGGCGGAATGGCAGACGCGCAAGTCTCAAAAACTTGTGATCCAAAAGATCATGTGGGTTCGACTCCCTCCTTCGGCACTAATAAATTTCATTCTTTTTCTCTTTTATCCACTCCGTAGAATTTAATACGATCACCACGAAATCTTAATTTAATTCTGCGTAATGGTCCATTTCTATGCTTAGCTATTTCTAACTCCACATTTTCCATATCATCATCATCTTCGCGCCATAAAAACATAACCACATCAGCGTCCTGTTCAATGGCGCCTGATTCTCGCAAGTCTGCTAACTGAGGCCGATGTTTACCTCTTTGCTCCACAGCTCTGTTTAGCTGAGAAAGAGCTAAAATCGGTATTTTTAATTCTCTGGCTAAATTTTTCAAACCTTGAGAAATCTCTGAAACTTCCCAAACACGACTGTCTCTAGCCCTAACACTCCTCATTAATTGTAAATAATCAACAACTAAGAAACGAAGACCGTATTCTGCCATTAAACGTCTGGCCTTAGTCCTCATTTCCAAAATTGAAAGGGCCGGCGTATCGTCAATATACAAAGGGGCTTCTGCTAAAGCTCCCATGGCTTCAGAAAGTTTACTAAAATCATCTTCATCTAATTTTCCTGTTTTTAATCTCCAAGCATCAATATCGGCTTGAGATATTAAAAGACGATCCACTAATTCTTCCTTGCTCATTTCTAAAGAGAAAAAACCAGCAGGTAAATTGGCTTTAGCCGTTACATGCTGAATAATATTCAAAGCAAAAGCTGTTTTACCGACACCTGGTCTGGCAGCTAAAATAATTAAGTTTGAATTTTGCATTCCGGCTAAGGTACTATCCAAATCTTTAAAACCGGTAGAAATTCCCCGTAAACCTCCAACTTGTTTATGCAATTCATCCAAACGGTCAAAAGATTCAGCCAAAGCATCTTTAACAGCAATAAAACCCTGACGAAGATGTTTTTGGGAAAGACTGAAGATTGATTGTTCTGCTCGGTCTAAAATTTCGTTTGCTTGAGCCCCATCGTCAAAGGCTTCATCGGTAATTCTACCTGCTGAAGAAATTAATTCTCTTTTAGTATAATTATCTTGAACAATTTTGGCATATTGTTCAATATGAGCAGCAGTGGGAACAGAATTAACTAATTCTGTCAGATAACTAGTTCCGCCAATTTTTTGCAATAATTTTTTAGATTTTAATTTTTCTCTAAGAGTAATCAGATCAATCGGCTGACGTTCTTCGTAAAGTTCCAAAAAAGCTTCATAAATTGAACCATTGTTGGAATTATAAAAATGTTCAGGCCGTAAAAATTCAGCGACAGTAACAATCGCATCTTTATCAATCATAATAGCACCCAAAATGCTAATTTCAGCTTCGTTGTTTTGCGGAGGAATCTTAATTTCTGGCATTTAAAACCACCACTTCTTTCTCTAAAGGCAGTTTATCTTTCGAGATAATCAATTTATCAGTAGTTGTGGCTTCCTGACCAATTTCTTTTAAAAAACTATCCAATGGAGGCAAATCCAATTTTAACTCCGGTAGTTTATAAGCCATAGGAATAATTATTTGTGGCTCAACTTGGTTAATAATTTCCAAAGCTTGTTTAGCATCTCCGGCCGGCAAGAAAAGAATATCAGTCCCATCAATGTCTTCAATTTGTTTATCAGATAATTTTTCTTTTAAATCACTTAAAAAGATCAAACGCAAGTCATCCATAGTAACTACGTATAAAGTATTTTTACCAATGCTAATACCTAAAATAAAAACTCCCCCAACTTCATACTCTCCAGGCCCATCAACTATAAAAAGTTTTTCTCTGGAAACAGTTTTAGTCACTAAAGGACTTAAATAGGTATCTTTTTTTTCAGAAAAAAGAACAATATCAGTTGTCAAACCGGAAATTTTAATTCCCAAAGAAGGATCAAAAGGGTTAATTGTTAAAACGATTTGTTTACCTTTAAGTCGAAAACAGGAATTACCAAAATATTTAATCTCCATGGTATTTTTTAGTCTATCATCTTAAAACAGGCTTGACAAGAGTAAAATTTTAAGCTATATTCTGTGGATAACTTAATGAAAAAAGAAATCCTAATTGCTATCGTTATAGGTTTTGTTTTAGGTCTTATTATAACCTTTGGTATTTGGACGGCTAATAAATCTTTAAAGAACGAGAGTTCAACTCAAAAGACGGCCATAACTGAAAATGGACCTATAACTAATGAAGAGGAAAAGATATTTTTAAAAATTCTTTCTCCGGACGATAACTCTTTAGTTAATCAAAACAAAATTAAAATTACTGGTAAAACTTTCGCCAATGTTAACATTGCCATTATTTCTGAAAAAAATGAAAATATTTTGCAAAGTGACGAACAGGGCCAATTTACCCAAGAAGTTTCTTTAGTCAGTGGGTCCAATGAAGTTAAAATTTCTGCTTTTGACAACGAAGGTAACGAAGCTCAAAAAACTTTAAATTTAGTTTATTCAACAGCGGAAATATAGTATGACAACTCAAAATTCAAAATTCAAAATTTTTATTCTGACTTTTTCGTTTTTTACTATATTCTTTATGCTCTGTACTATGCGCTTGAACAGCGCGAATGCCGTTTCCCCTACTCCAACGTCCGCCACAGAATCGGCTGTTCAAGAAATTAGAGATAAAGTTAAAGAAATTGTTCGAGAGCAAATTGAAGAAACACAAAAGGGTCAAAAAATGGCTTTTACCGGTGAACTAACCGCTATCAACGACGCTGATCTAAAAATTGAAACTAACCAAGGTGAAAAAAATCTTAAAATTGCTACTGATGCGGCCATTATTAATAAAACTGGCAAAAAAATTAAAATTGGTGAACTTAAAACCAGTTTTTTTGCTATTGCTATGGGTTATTTAGAAGATAATGATATTTTAGGCGTCCGCCGCTTGGTAGTCGTCGAAAAACCAAAAGCCAATGGCAAAGAAGCGGCTTTTGGTAAAGTAACTGATATCTCTTCTGAAGAAAAAATTATAACTATTAAAAATGAAAAGAAGAATTTAATTTATACCATAGAGATTGACGATAAAACTATAATTACTAAAAAAGTTGAAAATAAAGACCAAAAAGTAAAATTTAACGTTGTTTCTAAAGGCGATAAACTCATTGCTATTGGAACTCCTTCTGAAAATGAAAATAAAATTATTACTGCCGAAACAGTTTATATAATTTCTGATGATTCAACGGCAACATCCTCTTCTAAAACTGTTTCCCCAACTCCCTAAAATTTACTAAAAAAGCTTATTTCGAGTTTTACGAGAAACAAGGTCTTACTTATTTCGAGTTTTACGAGAAACAAGGTCTTACTTATTTCGAGTTTTACGAGAAACAAGCTTGCTTTATTTCGATCCGCCAGCTGGCGGAGAGAAACAAGCTTACTTTATTTGTGATATTATAAAGGCATGAATAAGATGAATTTGCAGCCTTTGAAAGGTTTTCGGGATTTTTTACCCGAACAAGCTAGAAAAAGAGAATTTGTCATCAATACCTTAAAGAAGGTATTTTCTTCTTATGGCTTTGAACCTTTAGAAACCCCTTCTTTAGAAAAAATTGAAATTCTAATGGGGAAATATGGCCAAGAAGCTGATAAGTTAATTTATCGATTTCAAGATCTTGGGAAACGAGAAGTTGGATTACGGTATGATTTAACTGTTCCCCTTTCAAGAGTTATCGCCATTAACCAGAATCTTCCCCTCCCTTTTAAACGCTATCAAATCCAAACTGTTTGGCGAGCTGACAAACCACAATCTGGCCGTTTTCGAGAATTCACTCAATGTGATGCTGATATTGTCGGCAGTAAATCATTAATCGCCGATACAGAGATTATTTTAATGGCTAAAAAAGCTTTAGAAAAATTAGGTTTTAAGAAATTTATAATCTATGTTAATGACCGTTGGAGTCTTTTCCAAAACCTTTCTCAATTTAAACAATTAAGCAATCAAAATAAGCTCTCTATTTGTCAAAGTTTAGATAAAATTAAAAAAATCGGCAAGGACGGTGTTATTAAAGAATTGGAAGAAAAAGGATTTAAAGAAGCTGAACAAATAATAAAAATCATTGGAGAATCTTTAAAAAGTAAAGATTTGAATATTATTTTTGATAACTTAAAAAAGATGGGGCTAGAAGAAGAAATTAAATTTGATCCTTATTTAACAAGAGGATTAGATTATTATACAAACATGATTTTTGAAATTTACGTTGAAAATTATCAAGGAGGTTCTTTGGCTGGCGGAGGCCGTTATGATACTCTTATTGGTTTTAGCGCCGAAAAATATCTTCCGGCGGTTGGTTTTTCTTTTGGTATTGACAGGTTAATTGAAGTTATGGAAAAAGAAAATTTATTTAAAAACATTCCTCTCCAGTCGACTCAGGTTTTAGTGACTGTTTTTTCTCAAGAATATTTAGAAAATTCCCTACAAACCGTTTCTCTTTTAAGAAATAAAGGTATTAGTGTAGAAATTTATCTTAATGAAGAAAAATTGGATAAGCAAATTAAATATGCGGATAAAAAAGGAATTCGCTTTGTGATTATCTTAGGCCCGAATGAAGTGAAAAAAAATGAAGTAACGATTAAAGATTTATCGACCGGCAGCCAAAGAACCATAACTCTTAAGGAAATCGACAATTTCTTTCTTCCTTAAATCAAGCAGCTCCTGATTTTTAGCTTCAATATTTAATCTTAACAACGGTTCAGTGTTAGAAGGTCTGAGATTAAACCACCAATCATCAAACCAAACTGTTAAACCATCAATTTTATCAGTTGATTTGGCTTTTGGACTATAAATTTTTTCAACCTCGCCAATAACCTTTTTTTTATCACTAATCTCAAAATTTATTTCGCCGCTTGAGGGATACTTATCAAACTTTTGAATAATTTCGGAAACCTTTTTATTTTCCTGAGAAATAATCTGGAGTGTAATTAAAATTGTAATCAAAGCGCTATCAGCATAATAATTTTCTCTAAAATAATAATGACCGGAATGTTCACCGGCAAACAAAGCATCATATTTTCTCATATTCTCCTTAATTAACGAATGACCAACCGGAACTCTTATCCCCTTTCCTTCTAAAGAATTAATCACTTCAGGGACAATCCAACCACAAATAGCATTGTAAAGAATGGTTGCGCCTTTAATTTTCTTTAAAAAATATTCAGCAATCATAGCTGTCATTATTGTTCCAGAAACGACTTTACCTGTCTCATCAATTAAAACAGCTCGATCACCATCCCCGTCAAAGACTAAACCTAAATTGGCTTTTTCTTCCAAAACTTTTTTCTGAGCATCCTTAAGATTTTCCGGAACTATCGGAGCCGCTGGATGATTAGGAAAGGAACCATCCAAATCAAAATACAAAGGAACTATTTCTAAAGGTAATCTTTTTTTTAAATCAGGAAATAAAATACTGGCCATCCCGTTACCAGCATCCACCACAATCTTTAGAGGCTTAATTGTTTTTTCATCCACAAAAAATAAGGCATGATTAATCCAATCAGCTAAAATATTTTTTTGACTAACTTTGCCTACTTTTTCTGCTTGTTTAAATTTATTATTTAAAATATTATCCCTCATTTGGTAAATACCCCCTTCACCGGAAACAGGAGCGGCTTTTGCCAAACAAAGTTTTAGTCCATTATATTCTTTGGGATTATGAGAAGCGGTAATCATAATACCGCCGGCGAAAGGAAATTTACCGGTGGCAAAATAAATCATATCCGTGGTAATCAAACCAACATCAACTACATCTCTTCCCTGTTTAGTAATTCCTTCAATTAAACCTTTAGCTATTTTTGGAGAGGATAAACGCATATCACGGCCAACAGCAATTGGACCATTATCAGAAACAAAATCAGCAAAAGCTCGGCCAATTAAAATAGCTAATTCATAATTTATAGTCTCAGGATAAATACCCCTAATATCGTATTCTTTAAAAATAGAAGGATCGATAGCCATAATTCATTTTAAAAATTTAGCTCATAAAAAGCAATAACAATCTTGCCAGCCAGGTCAATTTATGATAAAATTCTCATATCATGAAGAAAAATATTCACCCAACTTGGTATCCAGAAGCTAAAGTTACTTGTGCCTGTGGTGCAAGTTTTGTAACTGGTTCTGTTAAACCGGAAATTAAAGTAGAAATTTGTTCCAGTTGTCATCCTTATTTTACCGGTGAACTGAAATTTGTTGATACTCAAGGCCGAATTGAAAAATTCCAGGCTAAACAAGCAGCCGCTAAAGGCTATGTCAAAAAGGGTAAAAACCAAGAAGAAAAAGACGAAAAACCACGAACGTTAAAAGAAATGCTTCAGAAAAAAAATTAGTATCTTATTCTTTTTATGAACAACAATTTAGCTTTAATAGAAATCAGAGGCGCTACTGGCGGTGATGAAGCTAAAATTTGGGCGGATGATTTGTTACGAATGTATTCGCGTTTTGCCGAAAAAAATAATTGGAAAACCCAAATTATCAGTAAGGGCGTTATTAGAATTCAAGGACAAAATGTTTATTCTTCACTAAAAAATGAAACCGGTGTCCATCGTGTCCAAAGAGTTCCGACTACCGAAAAAAGAGGAAGAATTCATACTTCTACTGCTACTATCGTTGTTTTGCCGGAGATTGCCGATACCGAAGTTAGAATTAATCCTCAGGATTTAGAGTGGCAATTTTATCGCGCTTCTTCTCACGGCGGTCAAAATGTCCAAAAAGTCTCAACCGCAGTTCGTTTAATCCATCGGCCAACCGGAGCGGTAGTTACTTGCGAAGAAGAAAGATTTCAGGAACAAAACCGCCAATTAGCCTTAGAATTATTAAGAGCTAAACTTTGGGAACAAGAAGAACTAAAAAAAGAATCAACTATGGCTGGTTATCGTTCTGCTATCGGCCGCGGTATGCGAGCCGAAAAGATCAGAACCTATAATTATCCCCAAAATCGGGTTACTGACCATCGTTTAGGTAAATCCTGGCATAATTTAGAAGTAATTATTAATGGTGATTTAACTAAAATTGTTGGAGCTTTTTCCTCAACGACTTCTTAAAAAAACTTATTTTGTAAAAGTCTCAATTGCCTTTTCAAGTTGTTCATCTTTATCAGTTTGGAAATCATCCTTAACTTCAATATCAGGTGTTATACCGGTTTTATTAATCGATTGGCCAGAAGGCAATAACCAACGAGCGGTAGTAATATGTAAACCTGCCCCGTTAGTTAAATCCTGAGCTTCCTGAATAGTTCCTTTTCCAAAACTTTTTACCCCTATAATTTTAGCTCTTTTATAATCTTGTAAAGCCCCTGCAACAATTTCAGAAGCTGAAGCACTACCTTCATTAATCAAAACTACTAAAGGCTGAGTTAATAATTTTCCTTTACGGTTGACTGAATAGGTTTCTTTAGAACCATTAGCATACTCTTGCTGAACAACAGTGCCGGAACTAATAAATTCTGAAGCAATAAAAACCGAACCGGTTAAATAACCACCGGGATTATTTCTTAAATCCAAAATAATACCACTAATTTCAGGTTGATGATTAATAATTTCTTCTACCGCTTTTCCCCATTCTTCTGAAGTCCGATCGCCAAATTTTAAAAGCGTTAGATGAGCTATTTTTTCTTTAAATTCTACCTCCACACTAGCAACAATAATCGTTTCTCGTATCAATTCCACCTCATAAGTTTGTTTCTCACTAGCATGAAGTAAGGTTAATTTTACTTTTGTTCCTTTCGGACCTCTAATTTTTTTAGCAGCCTCATCAGCAGAAATACCTACGGTTGATTCATCATCAATTTTAATAATAAAATCCCCTGCTTTTACTCCGGCTTTTTCTGCCGGCATTCTTTTTAAAGGAGCAATAACAACTAATTGATTGTCTTTTGAATAACCTAATTGAATTCCTACCCCTTCAAAAGAACCATTTAAATCATCTTTCAGCTCTTTATTCTCCGTCGGCTTCAGAAAAATAGTGTAAGGATCGCCTAAAGAAGCAACCATCCCTTGAATTGCCCCTAAAACCATTTGACTATGATTAATCGCCTGTTTATCTAAATAATCACTTTCTAATCTATCCCAAACAGTCCAAAACATAGAAAAATCAATGCCTTGCTTCTCCTCAGGAATTTTACGATTAATTTTAATTGAAGATTCTTCACTAAGACTAACTTTAACTTCATGAGTTCCCAACCAAAATCCAAACCAGCCCGAAAAAAGAATCAAAAAACAAACAAGAATAGTTAATCTGGCATGACGCAAATTTAATTTTAGTTTCATTTTAAGAAACGCGAGTCGTAAAGGGAAGCAAAGCTAAGAAACGTGCCTGTTTGATGGCTCGGGCCAACTTCCTTTGATGTTTGGCACAAACGCCTGTCCGAAGGTGCTTTAAAATTTTTCCTTGATCGGAAACATATTTTTTCAAAATTTCCGGCTTATGATAATCAGGCAATTTACCTGATTGGCAAAAAGGACAACTATTAGTACTTTTTTTCTCAATTCTTCTTCTTATCATTTTTAAAAATTATTAAAACGGAATATCCTCCGGTTTAACTTCATCTGAAGCTACCGTTTCTTCCGCTTTATTGCTTTCTTCTTTATTTTTAACCGCAGTGCTTTTTTCGGTTTTCTTTTCTTCAGTAGGAGCCATATTCACGTTCTCTTCAGCTGAAATTTCTCCAACTTCTCCTGAAGTTACGTTTTCTGCTCCTTCTGAAATAACATCACTGGTAGTTTCTTCTCCAGGAGCCCGACGACTATCTAAAATAATCATATCTGAAATGACTATTTCAGTCGTTTGATGATTGGCGCCGTCTTGGCCAGTCCACTGACGGGTTTGTAAACGACCTTCAATAAAAACCTTACGGCCTTTAAATAAAAGCTGGGAACAAAGTTCACCTAGCTTATTCCAGGCTACAGCCCGATGGAATTCAGTATCTTCTTTTTTTTCACCGCTTTCAGTTATCCAACTACGATTAGTGGCTAAACTAAAAGTACAAACCGCAGTCCCCTGAGGTGTATAACGCAACTCGGGATCACGGGTTAAATTTCCAATTAACTGAGCTTTATTTAATGAACGTGCCATATAAATTACTCCTTTTTAATAATTAAATGTCTCATAATGTCTTCTTCTGCTTTAAGTTTTTTATCAATCTGTTGGATATTTACAGCTGAAGTTTTAACTTCCCACAAAAAATAAGCTCCCATTTTTTTCTTATTAATGGGATAAGCAAATTCTTTTTTGCCCCAATCTTCTTCATTATTTAATTTACCCTTACCGTCTTCAATTAATTTTTTGAATTTTTCTAAAAGATTTTTTTGCTTTTCCGAAGTTAAATCCGGATCCAAAATCAAAGTCAGTTCATAATCATTCATAGGCATAAGTATAGCAAAAACAAAAATTCAATACAACTATGAGTTGACCATAAATTCAACGACATCGCCTTCCTGCATTACATAATCTTTTCCTTCAATACGAACTTTTCCTGCTTCCGCTGCTTCTTTCCAACCCTTAAAAGAAACAAAGTCCTGGTAACTAACAATCTTAGCTTTAATAAACCCTTTTTCAAAATCGGTATGAATTACACCAGCAGCTTGAGGCGCTTTATCACCATAGTTTATAGTCCAAGCCCGAACTTCTTTCTCCCCCGCTGTTAAATAGGTCTGCAACCCCAAAAGTTGATAACAAGCTTGGATCATTTTTTCCAAACCGCTTTGCTTCAATCCTAATTCTTTTAGAAATTCTTTTCTTTCTTCAGGATTTAAATCAATTAATTCCATTTCCACTTTAGCGCAAATCGGAATAATATTCCCTATTTCTTTTAGTTTATATTTTTCTGCTAATTCGTTGATACTTAGACTAACTTCTTTTTCAGCAATGTTTAAAATAAAAAGAACTGGTTTGGCAGTTAATAAAAATAAAGGACTTAAATACTCTCTATCCTCATCCGTCCATTTTATTTCTCTAATCTCTTTGCCGGCAGACAAAATTTCCTTAGCTTTTTGAAAAACCAACGAACGTTTTTTATCCTCAAGTGTTATCCGATTAGGATTTGGTTCTTTTTGTTTTTCTAAAGTTTGCAAATCTGCTAAACAAAGTTCTGTTTTTATTGTTTCTAAATCACTTTTAGGATTAATTTCTCCTTCGCGGGTAACATTATTATCATCAAAA
>JAPLYW010000026.1 GCA_026395335.1 Candidatus Shapirobacteria bacterium | reverse complement strand
TGTCAAAAAAAAGTAAAATTTCTTCTTTGAAAGTTAAACGAGCTTTTCTTTTTTTCCTTTGTTTTCTTTTTTTCTTTGTTCCTGGACAGAATTGGTATTCTATTGCTCAAACTAATTATCAATTTTCACCAATTCGTGATTTGAATTTTTCCCTACCACCTTCTGCTAACTATCCGGTTAATTTAAATAAAACACCGATGCCGAATTTAACGGCAAGAGCTTTAATAGTTATTGATCGTGATTCGGCCGCAGT
Organism: Candidatus Shapirobacteria bacterium; assembly: GCA_026395335.1. Taxonomy (GTDB): domain Bacteria; phylum Patescibacteriota; class Microgenomatia; order PFEM01; family JAPLYW01; genus JAPLYW01. Next base: position 1,491 of record JAPLYW010000026.1, on the reverse strand, counting down.
TTTAGAAAGTCGTAATCAGCAGCTTAGAGTTTTACCAGCTTCAACAGCTAAATTAATGACAGCCTTAGTTGTTTTTGACAATTACTCTCTAAAGGATGTTTTGACAGTTGGTCCAATCGAAAAAAATGGTCAAGGGATTGATTTGATAAAAGGAGAAAAAATGACAGTTAGAAATTTGCTTTATGGTTTGTTAGTTGCTTCAGGTAATGATGCTGCTTTAGTTTTGGCTCAAAACTATCCCGGTGGTGAAAAAAGTTTTGTTAACACTATGAATCAAAAAACCCAAGCTTTGAATCTTAAATCAACTTATTTTGCCAACCCGACTGGCTTGGATAGCGATAAAGAGGGTAAAATTTTAACGGATTTTTCTTATACTACAGCTTTGGATTTAGCCCATTTAGCAGCTTACGCTTTACAAAATGAAACTTTGAGACAAATTGTTTCGACTAAAGAAATTACGATTAGCGATATTACCGGTAGGGGAATACATAAACTTTATAACGTTAATGAACTTTTAGATAAATTATCGGGGATGAAAGGTTTAAAAACCGGTTGGACAGAGGAAGCTGGTGAATGTTTAATCGGTTATACAGAAAGAGATAATCGGGGAATTATTACTGTTATTTTAGGTAGCCAGGATCGTTTTGGCGAAACAGAAAAATTGACTAATTGGATTTTTGATAATTTTCAATGGGTGACGATTATTCCATCCATTTAGAATCGATAGCAGGAAGAAAACCAATAAAATCGTGATCACCTTCAAACACATAAATTGGTTGAAGAAAATTTTGAGGTTCATCCGCATCATAATAGACTAAACTGACTTTTCGGATAATAATATTTCCATTTTCATTTTCGCCTAAATTACTAATGAAACCTTGATTTTGTTGAAATTCTTGCCAGGCGCTTTGGACACTTTTTAAAGGATAAGTTGAATAAGTTTCACGATCAATTAGATAATAATTATAATTAACTTCAATAATTCTTCGGCCTAAAGTTTTAATTCCGGAAAAAAGGAAAGAGACTAATGATTTTTTAGGATTGGGTGGCAAAATTCTAAGCTCGTCTAAATCAGCTCTGAAAAGATTAACCCTAATAAAGTTAGCTTCAGAAAGAGATGATACGGTATTTAAATCAGGAGGAGAGTATTTTAGATAAACAAAATCTGCACTACCGGTGGCCAAATCAGACTCTAAAAAACCATTACTTGATAAAAAATTTTTAGCTTCTTGAGCCGCTTGCTGATTTGTAGGTAAATCTTTACTATCTATAGCCTCTTGATCATTTGTATAATCATAAAGTTGATGAAAACTATTATTATTAATATTAATTTCTAAAGTAGTAGTTGGTGTTTGACCATTATCCCAGCGATAAATTTTTTCACTGATTTGTTGCGGTTCTGATTTAAAACCTAATTTTCCCGCTTGTTGAGTTGCTTTTTCTAAGCCCAAAAGACTTGGTCTTTCATTAGGGAAAAAATAAACTTTAGCA
>JAPLYW010000002.1 GCA_026395335.1 Candidatus Shapirobacteria bacterium | reverse complement strand
TCATTGCCAACCACCTTATGATCACCATCACTTTCCACCACTGTCCACCCATCCAAATTACCACTTTCAAATCCACCATTATAAAGTAACTCATTAGTAACAGCCAAATATGGGTTAACCGAAAACATTGTTACCGGCGGTATGGTATCAACTATCGTTGAAGCATCAGTATATAAAAATACAGGCACAGTAGTTAAATCTTGAGAATCTCCAACGTCATTCTCGTCTTCATCTTCTTCATTACCAACATTATCAAATGCCACTGTTTTAAATTCATAAACTCCATCACCATCAGGAGAAGTAAATTGAAATTCACCATCAATGTCAGTATCAACCCCAAACAACTGCCAATTTCCATAATTATAACTGTAATAAAATTGAACTTGGCCAATCCCACTTAGACTATCTTCGGCAATGTAATACACATTAAATATGGAATTGTTTTCATAATCGGACAAAATTCCCGGATTTTCTGGGTCATCAAGCGGATTAACCACATGAGAATTGGGTGCTGTCCAATCGCCAACAGTAAAAGTATTTTCAGAAGAAACAGCCGCGTTTGTAAAATAAGCGTTTGTAGAATGAGTTTTAAACAAACAGACTAAAATTAGAAATATCAAGCTTTTTAAAAAAATTCGCTTAATCATCTTTTTTCTTTCTAATTAAGAACCGAAGGATTTCATTTTTGATACTTAAAATTTCACTATAAACAATTATTGTCGATGGAATCACGATTAAAATTATTAAACCAGGTAAAGTCTTGGCAAAAGAAATCGGATAACCCAAAAGAGGAATTACTAAATTAATTTTCCCTAAAATTAACTCTTTGTCTACAGAAATAGCATCAATAACATCATTGGCATCCCCTTTGGTGATAAACTGACCATCTTTAATCTCCACAATCCGATGAGTAACAGTCGTTTTGGAGTCTTTTTTACTCCAATAAGTAATCACTTCTCCTTTTTGATAATTATTAATTTTTCTAACTATTACCAAACTACCAGTTCTAATTGCCGGTTCCATTGAACCTGATTGAACTATTAATAGTCTCCAATCATCAGATAAATTAAAGGCGGAAATAACTATAACTCCCGTTAGTAAAAATAAAACCGATAAACTCAGCCAATAAAAAGCTTTCTTCATTTATTTTCCTTACTGGCTAATATCCTGATTAAGGGTAAAAGTAAAGACACTATTACAGCTTTTCCCCTGGTAGTCATTAGGCGTCTCTGCGTGTAATCTTATTGAAAGGGTAAATGAGTGGCTGACATTAATATCTGCCAAAATAAGATTGTCCAAGCCAGTAAGACTATCATCTGTTTGTTGAAGGTCATTTAAATCTTTGTACTTATTGTCATTCTTATCAAAAATACTCCCTAAAATGTTTTCTCCATCGAAAGAAGCAGACGTTATCTCTAGATAAGAATCCATATCAATCTCGTCACACATATTATCAACAACAACATCAACATGATTGCCTAAAATTGTGCCACTATTCTTTAGTTGAATCGTTCCAAAGACGGCTGTCCCTCCCGGCACCATATTTAAATCAGACCAAGACGCAGTAACACTTTCTTGATCTATCTCATTAATATCAGACAACCTCAAATCCAACGTCCCTGTCGCAAAAGTATTATTACTACTTATCCCTTGACTACTAAAATAAGCTCGAGTGGCGCCAATAGCAAAAGTGCTAATTAAACCAATTGTTAGCACTCCTAATAATATTCTCTTCATATTTTCTCTTCACCTCCTTTCTTAAAGAAGTTTGAGGCGGCGTAAAAACTTTAAGACAAGCCGGATAACTCTACTCAAAAATGTTCACACCGCCATAAAACCTCTAAATTAGAACAAAAAAAACCGGTTTTATCCGGTTAATCATTATTTCGAGTCTTCAAGAAATAGACTCTACTTAAATTAAGCTTAAG
>JAPLYW010000006.1 GCA_026395335.1 Candidatus Shapirobacteria bacterium | reverse complement strand
TGGAGGTATTGGTGTAGAAAGAATTTGGCCTTTAAATACACCTTGGATTGAAAAAATTAAAGTTATGAGAAAAGGAAAAGTTAAAAGAGCTAAGCTTTATTTTTTACGAGAAGCTCCGAATAATCTCAAATTCGTCAATGAAAACCAAAAATCTGGGTCAACTCGGGGAAAATCTCGCCCTTCAGCATCTAAAAAATAACGGTTACCGGATTTTAAATCGTAATTTTTCTTCTAAACTTGGCGAAATTGATATTATTGCTATAGATTCTTCTACTTTGGTTTTTGTTGAAGTCAAAACCCGTTGGAGTTCTTCTTTTGGTTCACCGGAAGAAGCCATTACACCTTGGAAAATCAGAAAGATTATTAAAACCGGAGAATATTTTTGCCTGCTTCATCCTCGTTTGCCAAAAGATTTGCGTCTTGATGCGGTTGTTATTGATCTGGATAATGAAGATAAGATTAAAAGAATTGAAATTATTAAAAATTTAACCGGTTAAAATGAAAATAGAAAAATTAATTGTTGGTCAACTACAAACTAATTGTTATTTGGTTTGGGATGAAATTTCTAAAGAAGGAGTAATCATCGATCCCGGAGATGATGGGGAATATATCATTAACAGAATTAAAGATTTAGAAATAAAACCGCAAATGATTTTAGCGACTCATGGGCATTTTGATCATCTTTTAGCAGTTTTGGAATTGAAATTAGCCTTTAAAATTCCTTTCTTACTTCAAGAAAAAGATTTATTTTTAGCTAAAAAAGCTGTTTCTTCGGCTCATTTTTTTACCGGCGATAGGGAAGCACTACCGGTTTTGGTCGATAAATTTATTAAAGAAGGCGATATTATTAAATTTGGCGCGGCTAAACAGACTTCACAACTTAAAGTCTTGGAAACTCCAGGCCACTCCCCTGGCGGAGTATCTTTTTATGGTAGAGGAGTTTTATTTCATAAGAAACAAGCTTGCTTATTTCTTAAGAAACAAGCTTGTTTATTCTCTGGTGACACTCTTTTTGCCCAAAGTATAGGCCGTACCGATTTTTCTTATTGTTCACATCAAGATTTGATAAATTCCATTAAAAATAAATTATTTAATCTTCCTAATGAGACTATTGTTTATCCTGGCCATGGTGAAGAAACCACGATTGGTTTAGAGAAAAAGTTTTTTAATTCAAACCAGTTCTAATTCGGCATTAATAATTTAAATAATTTTGGATTTTTAATTAAAGTCCAAATATCGCTCCAGGATAACTTCCCGTCTTGGTTAAAATCAAAAGGTAAAAGAACTCTAAAAGTAGCTGTATTATTATTTTCATTGATTTTTATAAAAGTTTGTCTTGGCAGATAAAATGGTTTAAGCAAAACCAATCGATATTGATCATCAATAATTAAGTTTTTTAAACCTTTTATTTCTGTTTCATTATTATTCATTTGAAAATTATCAGCGCTGAAAATAACTTCTTGATTTTGGTTATAAATTAAGAATTT
>JAPLYW010000024.1 GCA_026395335.1 Candidatus Shapirobacteria bacterium | reverse complement strand
TTATTTCTTCACCGGGATTAATAAATCCGGAGGTGGTTGTCCAAATATCTTTATTATTAATGATTTGACCAATATGGAGTTGGTATTCACCTTGTCCGGTACCGTTAACTTTTATTTGATATTTGCCTTCTTGAGCATTAGGGACAATGATTAGTTTTCCATCCCCATATCCGGCAGGATTGCCATTGGGTCCAATGATGCTTAGCGTAGCAGGGGAGGCAATTTGAAAAACTAAAGAATGTTCATAATCGATTCCTGTGGAAATCGTGGAAATTAAATTTGGAGATAATCCAAGAGATTCTATAATTTTTTGTTGGCCGATAATTGAAGTAACCAGCTCCATATGGTTGATATTATCCAGATTATCGATTTTAGCTCCGGTTAAAGTTCCGCTTTCTTTTAGAATTGTCCAATCACCTTGGTCTTTTTCTTCACTTTGGGGTTTGCCGTCAGTCCATAAACCTAAAATTTTATCCAGCCAATTAGGGCTAGTTATATTAAACCAACGGATAGTATTTTGGTTTGAAGTGCCGACAATAGTATTTAAAGAAGATAAAAGATAGTTAGGCAGATTATTATTAAGCGCCATTAACCATTCGTTTTTCTGGTTCATTTGGTTAACATTTTTTTCTATATTATTTTCTTTTAAATAATTAAAAGTTGGCAGAAGATCTTTAATGCTGGGTATAGTTGAGCGAATGGCTTCCATAGTAGTAGAAAATCCAGGTTTTCTTAAATGGACTAAAAGCCCGGCGCCAATTCTTTGCCAGCTTGGTAAAGAATCGCTTAAATCGCCACCTTCCCAAGGATAATAAAGCGAAGGAATTCCTTTATGAGGTGAACCGATAGTAATTAATTGGTCAATTTGATTATTTTGATTATTTTGTAAATAAACTCTGGCAATTAGACCGCCGAGACTATGGCCAATTAAATCAATTTTTTGATTAGGAAAAGATTGAGCAATATTTTGTAGGTAATTTTTAAAATCTTCTACAGTTAAACTGACAGGTTTAGTCCAGTTGTAATTAAAAATGAAAAGATTTTTGTTATTTCCATCGGTTTTATAACCAATATTTTTTAGAGTTTCAATCAGCCCATCATAAACTTTTATTCCCGGAGTCATAAACCATTCCGATTGTGGTTTTTCAATACCTAAAATCATATTTTCATGGTTCCACGATGCTCCCAAACCAGGAAGAATAACGATAGGTTGGAGGGGAGTAGGAGTTGGAGTAGGAGTAATTTCAGGAAGAGTATATTGCCAAACACCCTTACCATTTGTAGTAATATAAATGGTAGTTGGATTATTTTTATCTACATATACATCTCTAAAAGATGATAAAGTAAAACTGCCAAAGAGGCCTTCATTAACCGAATTCCAACTATAGCCAGCATCTTTACTTTTATATATTCCCATTGTAGATTGTGTGGAAAAGAGAAAAATTCTATTAGCATCGTAATGATCGATAGTTAAATAACTAACTTGAAAATTAGTGGGTAAACCGATATTATTTGTTGCTGACCAAGAAATTCCACAATCTGAACTTATATATAGTTTTTTGCTCAAAATTTTGTAATAAATTTGAGGATTTGGGGTTGGATAATCTGGAAAATATATAGTATCACTACTAAATTTTATCCAGGTAATGCCACCATCTTCAGATTTATATCTTCCAGGTTTAGTACCACCTATAATACCAGCAGTTATTGTCTGATTATCAGCTGGTTCTATGGTAATATACGCTATTATTCCTTCTGCTCCTAAATTTAATTTTTGCCAAGCGTCTCCGCCATTAATTGTTTTATAAATTGTTCCAGGCTCGGTTCCAGATCCAGTTCCAGTTCCTACATATAATACCTCGGCGTTGGATGGGTCTATTTTTATTTTTCTAATATAATTTCCGGGGAAGGAGTTAATTTTAAACCAACTATTTCCTCCATCCTCACTTTTATATAAACCTTGACTCCAAGTACCAGCAAAAATAACATTATCATTATCAAAGTCAGTTTCTATATTATTTACATCATAAGATGTGGGTATTCCATTATTTTTCTCTACCCAAGAAAGACCTTTATTTTCTGACTTCCAGACACCATTGTAACCAGAGGCATATATATTATTTTTGCCGATACTAAGATCCATTTCTCTTCCGCCAGTTGGGCCTCCACTTGTCCAAGTTTGATTACCTGCAAAAATATTAGAAGCACAAATAAAAATAAAGAAGTATATTAGAGGAATTATTGTGATTAATTTAATAAATTTTAATCTTTTTGTCATATTAAAATTAAAAACAAAAAAACAAACCATTTTCCGGCTTGTTTGTTTTTATTAGGCAATTATTTTAAATGATTGTCAATAACTAATTTTTGTCTAGATTTATTAAAAAAATATTTCTCATAGTTTTGCCATGATTAAATAGAAAATAAAAAGGTCCTAATATAAAATACCAAAACCTTCGATATCTAAAAATTAAATAAAGTTTAGGGAATTTTAAATAAAACTTTTGGAAAAGAAGCCAAAGTTTAATATTGGTATTTTTTTGAATTAATACTTTTGCTTTGTAGTTACTATTTTTTATCATTTGGAGAATATCTTTTTCCGAGGGTTGACCAAACTTTATATGTTCAGTAACATATTGGTTTTTTAATTTTGGCCATCTCTTTTTAAACCAAACACCAAAAATTTTTATAGCATTTAAACTATCACTTCCCACAGGAACTCCTAAAACAACTTCTTTTTTTGCAACCCTTATCATTTCTTTAATCATATTTTCTCTTTGATGATTTGTTGGTAAATGCTCTAACATATCTGTTGAAACTACGATATCAGAATAATTAGAAGGCAGTGGTAATGTAGAATTTTTATTTATTAATGGTTTAACGTTAGGTAGAATATTTTTAACAAAAGAAATATCACAATCAATTATTTTATAATTAGGTAGGTAGAAACCTATTCCTTCACCACTTCCACCAATTTCTACGATTGTTTTATTTTTTATATTTAATTTTTTTACAGCCCTTACTAAGGGGATGTATCTTAAAACTACATCTAGCATTAAAGAAATTGTATCATTCAAAGAATATAAACTTAAATAATGTATAATTAATTACTGCCTAATATCTAATATGAAGAACCCAAAAGTTTCCGTTGTAATTCCAAATTGGAATGGAATAAAGTTACTTCCTGATTGTTTAAAATCTTTAAAAAACCAGAGTTATAAAAATTTTGAATTAATTTTTGCCGATAATGGATCAACTGATAATTCTATAAAGTATTTTAATTCATTTTTTCCTAAAGCTGAGGTAATTAAACTAGAAAAAAATTATGGTTTTTCTAAAATTGTCAATAAAGGAATAAGAATTTCTAAAGGTGATTATGTAATACTCCTTAATAATGATACTAAGATTGATAAAAATTTTATTAAAGAATTAGTTAATTCGCTTGAGAAGCATAAAGATTGTGTTGGTTGCACTTCAAAAATATTAGATTTTTTTGATCACAATATTTTAGGATCAGCGGGTGATATAATGAATACTTTTGGTCAATCTTTTCCAAGAGGCTTTAAAGATAAAGCTGATAGATATAATTCTTCAGAAGAAGTATTTATGATAACTGGGGGAGCAAGTATTTATAGGAAAAAAGTTTTTAAGAAAATTGGTTTTTTTGATGAAAATTATTTTTTTTATGGAGAAGATTCTGATTGGTGTTTTAGAGCTCAGTTAATGGGTTATAAATTTTGGTATGAGCCTAAAGCAATCGTTTATCATCGTTTAGGAGCCACATCGAAAAAAATGTCTAAAATTATTCAGTATTTTCTATTTCGTAATATGACATTAACTATATTAAAAGATTTTCCAATGAAAATATTTTTTAAAAAATGGCGTTTTGTTATAATTCCTCTTGTTCATTTGAATACTATTTTTTATATGATAATGAAAGGCTATTTTAAAGAGGCTGTAATGGCTGATCTTTGGATCTTAGTCCATTTTATTCAAATAACGAAAAAACGTGCCTTTATTCAATCCAATATTAAAGTTAGTATTAATTATATAGATAACTGGATGCAACCTAAAAAAATAAGATTTTATGGATTGTTAAGATGACTAAACTTTTTGTAATTATTGTAAATTTTAATAGCCAGAAAGACGTTATCCCTTGTCTCAAGTCTTTAATTAAAGTTTATCCAAAAATTAACGTCATTATTGTTGATAATGCCTCAACTGACAATTCACTCCAATCAATTAATTCATTAGAGTTTAAGAGCCTACAAGTTATTAAAAACAAGAAGAATCTCGGGTTTGCGGAGGGAGTAAATAAGGGCATCAGATTTGCCTTAAAACAGGGGGCGGAAGAGGTTTTGCTACTTAATCCTGATACTTTACCCGAAAGGGGATTTTTAGAACCGCTTTTGGCTAATCCGGCGGAAGTTGCAGGCCCTATTTTAAAATTCCAAAGGTCTAATGATTGGGTTTATGATTTTGGCGGTAAAGTTAATTTTTGGACAGGACGTACCTCTCACCATGAATATCAAATATCAAATATTAAATATCAAATATCTCCAGATTATGTGAGTGGAGCTTGTATACTTATCAGGAAAAAAGTTTTAGAGAAAATAGGTTTTCTGGATGAAAGATACTTTTTATTTTTTGAAGACGTTGACTTTTGTTTGAGAGCTAAAAAAGCCGGTTTTAAAGTCGCTTTAGAGTCAAAATCGATAATGATCCATAATCTTTCCGAAGGTAAGGCAAAATTACTTTATCAGTTTTATCACTTAATCCGTAGTAACCTGATTTTTATTAATACTTGGTTGCCATTTTATCGTCGTCCGATAGCCTATTTTTATCTTTTAGCTTTAAGTTTTAAAATGCTTCTCAATCGTCTTTAAGAATGATAAAATCAACTTAATGCTTTCTGTAGTTATTCTTGCCAAAAACGAAGAACAAAATCTTCCTAAATGTTTAGAATCAATTCACGGACTAGCGGGGGAAATTATTATTATTGATGATAATTCTACTGACCAAACTTTGGAAATTGCTAGAAAATATAAAACTAAAATTTTCATCCATCCTTTAAATAATGATTTTGCCGCTCAGCGTAATTTTGGTTTAGAAAAAGCCGAAGGGGACTGGATTTTATTTGTTGATGCTGATGAGAGAATTTCGCCGGAATTAAAAAAAGAAATTGAGAAATTAATTAAGGAATTAAAATTTAACGGTTTTTATTTGAGAAGAGAAGACTTTTTTGGCGGTAGATTTTTAAAATATGGGGAAACAGCTAATGTACGATTGCTTCGTTTAGGCAGAAAAGGAAAAGGGGATTGGCAAAGAAAAGTTCACGAAGTTTGGCGAATTAGTGGCCCAACAGGAGAATTAAAAAATCCTTTATTACATTATCCTCATCCAACAATTACTGAATTTTTAAAAAATATTAATCGTTATTCCACTTTGCATGCAGAAGCTTTGAAAAAAGATGGAGTTAAACCTAGTTTAGGCCAAATTATTTTTTATCCCTTAGGAAAATTTATTCAAAATTACTTTTTTAAATTGGGTTTTTTGGATTCCACTCCCGGAGTGGTAGTTGCTTTGATGATGAGTTTTCATTCCTTTTTATCAAGGGCAAAACTCTTTTTTCTTTATCAAAAAGACCTATAAATTGACTTCCAGCTTCAATTCTGCTACTATCACCCCAAATTATCGAGTTGGCTAACTCAAGCTAGTTTTCGCTCGTTTAAATATAAATAAGTTTTAAAATCGATTAAGTAAGGAGAAAAGAAATGGAATTAAGATTACCTAGTTTATGTGATGTTACGGAGTTTTTTATAAATAATTATAGAAAAGGAAGCATTGCTTATTTAATCGTAAATAACGGATCAGTTCGATTTTATAGTGGTTCACTTACTTATCTAGATGATTGGTTTACTGATGTTTCACCAAATGTTTGTAAAGCATTGAAAGATGAAATAATTATCTTTCCAGGAAATGGCTATTACAAATTTAATTGGAACTGTGAAAAATGGATGAAAATTATTAACGATAGTGAACCGGATGATTTTATAAATGCGGAAGAAGTATTTTTTGGAGCAAATATTAAAAAAACATTAAAGGAAATTTACGAGATAGTTCCTGTTCCTTATTCTGAGGCAAACACCAAAATAAATGCTAGAGAAAGTGGGTTATTGCTTACAGGAAAGGTATTCATTCACGATAATCAAAGTAATTTTAAAAATCGTCTTTCGGATTCCTATTTAGCACTTTTTCTTCAAAAGGATTTAGATGAAAATTATAAAAAAGCCCAATTAAAGACTTTCATTAAATCTGAACCATTTATTTTTTTAAACAATGTTTTTGATGAAGAAATTTTCATTAATCCGGATGAGCCAAAAAGCCCAATTATTTTTGGTGGAGAATCGAGATTTAATTCACATCCAACAGCAATGATTTTTCCGCCAATTTGGTCTGAAAGAAACTTATTTTAGATAATATAGAAAACAGAGGTTGATATCTCAAAAAAAGAATCAACCATAGGAGGTTATAAATCCCAAAAGGTTTTATGCCTCCTATTTTTTTTGGCTAAAATTAGAAAAAATGATTATAACATTCTCACCATATTGAAATGTGGTGTTTCATCCATAAGGAAGAATGTTTATTCTCGTTCAATTCATCTCTGTCAATAAATTGCAGAGCATTCTTGAACTGTCATATAATACCTTTAATGGTATTGAAAATTATTTCTTCTTTATTTTTTATTCTTCTAGTTCTGTTTCCGTTTGGCCAATTAGCCAAAATTCCTTTAAGTTTTCTTAACTCACCAGATATTAATCTTTATTTAACAGATATTGTTTTATTTTTATTAGTTTTGAGTTGGGGAGCCTTTAAAATTTTTGATAAAAAAAAGAAATATCATCTACCGCCTTTAGCCAAACCGATTTTTCTTTTCATTATTATCGCTGTCGTTTCTTCAATTGTGAACTCTCCCCTTTTTACTGGTAGGGAAGTTAGGATTGGTTTTTTATATTTATTAAGGTGGATTTTTTATGCCGGTCTTTATTTTGTTCTTTATGATTTAAAGGACAAACTCTCTTGGTTTAAGAAAGATTGGTCTTGTTTTTTGATAATTATCGGTAGTACGGTTGCTGTTTTTGGTTTGATCCAATATTTCTGGTTTCCTAATTTAAAGGCTTTGGAAGTCTTACAATATGATCCTCATTTTTATCGGTTAGCTGGAACTTTTTTGGATCCGGGTTTTACAGGAATTATTTTAGTTTTAACTTTGATTTTAATTTTAACTGGCATATTTAATGGGTCCTGCCAAGTGCTTTCCCCCATCCAACATCCTCTCCGCCAGCTGGCGGGTGCGGGCGCTCGATGGAAGTCCCTCTATGTGAACCACCCATTTAATTTGTTATTAATGATTGTTGTTTATATTGCCCTGGCTCTAACTTATTCTCGCGCTTCTTGGTTAGCTTTTTTGGTAGGGATAATAGTTATTATTTTGATGAAAAAAGCCTGGAAAATCTTGCCGATTTTGTTGGTTTTGATGGTGGCGACTTTTTATCTTTTACCGCGGCCAGCTGGCGAAGGAGGTAAAATTGAAAGAACTTATACAATCTGGTCACGTTTAATTAATTATCAGCAATCTTTAATAATTGCCAAAGATCATCCTCTTTTTGGGGTTGGTTTTAATAATTACCGTTATGTTCAAAGAAATTATGGTTTTTTGAAAGAGAATGAATGGCAGGTTAGCCATGCCGGAGCCGGAGCGGATTCCAGTATTCTTCTAGTTTTAGCAACCACCGGTATTTTTGGATTTTTATCTTATCTTTGGATTTGTGGTAAAGTTTTAAAGGAAAATAAAAATAATATTTTAGTTATTGCCAGTTTAATGGCGTTATTTATCCATAGTATATTTTTGAATTCGCTTTTTTATCCCTGGATAATGATTTGGATTTGGTTATTGTTAGCTCTGGTTAAGGAGAATAAGTAATCGTTAAATCGTTTTCGGTTTGATTACCGGCATTGTCATTAGCTACAATCTTAATATTATTATCTCCGGTTGCAAGGTTTAAAGGATATTTAAAATTGCCGTTTTTATCAAGAATGACCAGGTGACCATTGATAGAAACATCAGCATCAGGATCATCAGTTTTACCGATAAGATCTATTTTACCGGCTTCATTTGTAATAGTTGTTTTATCAGTTGGTTGACTAATTTCTAATTTTGGTGCTTCATTGTCATACCAAATAGTAATTTTATTTGAAGCTTCACTTTGTTTGCCATTTTTATTAGTAGCAATAGCATAAATTTCATTATTGCCTAAAGTAAGTTTTAAATCGTTTGTAGAAAAATTGCCGTCTTTATCAGTAATAATTTCTTTATTTTCATTACCGGTTATAAAAATTTTTACAGAAGCTCCAGCTTCGCTCATTCCGGAAACTTCGATCTTGGCACTGTTAGTTGCTTCCGGTAAAAAATTGAGAATTGGTGTTTGAGGAGGCAGACTATCGATTACCTCAACTGGTTGGGAAGAATTATGGATATCGCCAAAAAAAACTGCCATTTTAATTAAAGCCGGTATTCCCCAAACAATAATGGCGATTATAGAAACAATAGAAAGAGAGCCAAAAAGATAAGCTCTTTTTAAATCTCTTTTTTCTTCTCTTTTAGATAATAAAGAATATTTAGCCATTTCGAGTCTTCGAGAAACAAGGTTCTGCCGAAGGCAGGTTCTTATTGTTTTAGTCAAGGTTCTGCCGAAGGCAGTTCTTATTTTACCAGAGCCGATGGTCGGAGTCGAACCGACGACCTACGCTTTACGAAAGCGCCGCTCTACCAACTGAGCTACATCGGCAAAAATCAATTTATTTCGACAAGTTTATTTTAACAAGAATGAAGGATGTTTGCCAGTTTCTGAGGATGAAGAGAGCGGGATACGAGAATCGGACTCGTGTATCATCCTTGGGAAGGATGCGTACTACCATTGTACTAATCCCGCATTTAAATATGATTTAAAACACGTTAATATCCAAAGACACAACACAAACTCAGCATTAATTTGCCTTTTAAATAAAGTTTGTTAAATATTACTACTGCCTTAAACTTAACAATTCTTTTTACCGAGGAATAATTAAACTATTTCCGGGATGAATAATATTTGGATTGCTTAAACTGTTTTCACGAGCAATTTTTGTCCATTGATAACCATCCTGATAAGCTCGAACGGCAATTGTCCAAAGACTATCACCTTTAACAACAATATATTGATCACCGGTAATTGTTACTGCTGATCCAGCTGTTTTTACAACTGGTTTTTTCACTTCAGTTTTAGGTAAAGTCAATTCTTGTCCGACTAATAAACGATTACCATTACCTAATTTATTTTCTTTAGCAATATCAACCCAGTTGTAGCCGGAAGTGTAAAATTTTTCAGCAATTTTCCAAAGATTATCACCAACCTGAACTTTATAGGTTGTTGGTAAACCTTCAGGAACAAATTTTCCTTCTTCCTGAACAATTTTAACTTCATTGGTTTCATTAACGGCGATGTTATTTTCAGTCTTTATTTTTCCAACACCTTTGAAATAGTTAAAAATAAGAACACCGACAACAGCAACGACTAAAATTCCTAGAACAAAACTAATTGTTGATTCATTAAGCTTAATTTTTTTGAGAAAATTTTTTAAATGTGTTTCAGCCATTTTTTAAAGATAGTGTGCCTCCTTTCTGAGCAGAAATAAGCAGGTTAGTCTCGTTTATGATACGAGAGGCGGGCCCGACCGGGATCGAACCGGCGATCTTCCGCGTGACAGGCGGATGTGTTAACCTCTACACCACGAGCCCCAATTAAAACTGACTTGAGAATAGCAAATTATTGAGCCTAAGTCAACGCATGTGATATCATTAGATTAATGAAAATGAGTCACGAAATGAGTAATAAAGAAATTGCTGATTTGTTAAGAAGAGTGGCTGCGGCTTTGGAGGTTAAAGGCAAAAATAGCTTCAAAATTGCGGCTTATGAAAAAGCTGCCAGTACAATTGAACAAACTGATGTAGAAATTAAAAGCCTTTGGCAAGAAAATAGACTTCAAGAAATTTCCGGTATTGGTATAAATATTGCCAAACATTTAAATGAACTTTTTGAAAAAGGGGAAGTAAATTATTTCGAAAAAATTTTTCAAGATTTACCTCAAGGAATGTTTGAACTTTTAAATATTTCCGGTATCGGTCCAAAAACTGCTTATAAACTTTGTCTTAAATTAAAAATTGAAAATCCTAAAAATGCCATTGACCAATTGGAAGAGGCTGCCAAAAAAGGAAAAATAAAAAAGATTGAAGGTTTTGGTGAGCAATCTGAAAAAGACATTTTAGAGGGAATTAAACAGTATAAAAACAGGGATGAAAGGATGCTTCTTCCTTTTGCCTGGGAATTATCTCAAAAAATAATTAATTATCTGGAAAAGGACGAAAAGAATTTAAGAATTGACCCATTAGGTAGTTTACGGCGTATGAGCTCTACTATCGGTGATATTGATTTGGCTGTGGCTACTGATAAACCTCAAGAAATAATTAAGAAATTTATTAAATTTCCGGAGATAAAGGAAATAATAGTTGCCGGAAAAAATACAGCTCGGATAATTCATCAAAATGGCCGCCAAATAGATTTAAAAACCATGAAGCCTGAAGCTTATGGAGCCTTACTACAGCATTTTACCGGTTCCAAACAGCATAATATTCATTTAAGAGAAGTTGCTATTAAAAAAGGTTTAAGTCTTTCAGAATATGGTATTAAAAGACAAGGAAAGCTGGAAAATTTCCATTTTGAAAAAGAATTTTATAAAGCCTTGGGGATGGAATGGATCCCACCGGAATTAAGAGAAGACAAAGGAGAAATTGAGGCGGCTCAGAAAAACAAGTTGCCAAAATTGATTGAATTAAAAGATATTCGCGGCGATTTACATATTCATTCTGATTTTCCCATTGAATCAAGTCATGATCTTGGAGCTGATTCCATTGAAATTTTAGCAAAAAAAGCTCAAGATTTAGGTTATGAGTATTTAGGTTTGTCGGAACATAATCCAAGTTTCTCTCAACATAGTTCCCAACAGATATTGGATATATTAAAGAGGAAAAGGGAGAAAATTGATAAATTAAATTACTCAAGAACAAGAAAGTTATCCTTTTCTATTATAAATAGTCTTGAAATAGATATTAAGCCTGATGGAAACTTAGCTATTCCGGAAAAAGGATTTGATTTTTTAGATTTAGCTATTGCTTCAATTCATAGTAGTTTTAAAATGAACCAAAAAGAAATGACAAAAAGAGTTTTACATGGTCTGGTTCACCCTAAAGTTAAAATATTTGGTCATCCAACCGGAAGAAAATTAGGAGAACGGGAACCTTACAATCTTAATTGGGAACAAATCTTTTCTTTTTGCCTAAAAAATAATAAATGGTTGGAAATTAATGCTTTTCCAAATCGTTTAGATTTACCTGATTCTTTAGTTTATAAAGCTGTGAAAGCAGGAGTGAAAATGATCATTGATACCGATAGTCATACAGTTGATCAATTAAATCTAATGATTTATGGTATATCGGTAGCCAGAAGAGGGTGGGCAACAAAAAATGATATTATTAATACCATGAGTTATAATCAGATTGCAAAGCTTTTAAATTTGAAAGGTTTACCCTTAAGTAAAATGAAGGGAGGTGAATAAAAATGTCAGGATTTGTTTTATTAATTATTATTGCAGCTGTTTTAGCTTTATATATTCTTTCTTTATATAACCAATTCGTTACCATTAAAACTAGAATTAAGGCTTCTATCCAAGAAATCGGTAATCAACTTAAAAGACAAGCTGATTTAATTCCTAATTTGGTTTCTTCGGTTAAAGGTTATATGAAACACGAAAAAACGATTTTTGATGAGTTGACTAATGCTCGTAAAGAAATTATTAAGGTTGTTGATTCCGGGAACACCCAGAAAATGGTTGATGCCAGTGCTCGTTTGGAAAACGCTTTAGCGCCGATTCGAGCGGTTTTTGAGTCAACGCCTCAATTACAGGCTGTTGGTCCAGCAACTCAATTAATGGAGGAATTACGGGATACAGCTGATAAGGTCATGTATTCGCGTCGTATTTTAATTGATTTGACGGCGGATTATAATATAAAAATTGTGACTTTTCCTTCAAACTTAGTGGCTAAAATCTTTGGTTTCAAAGAGGAAGCGGGGATTAAAATGCCGGAAGAAGGAGAATCTTTAAGTGTTAGCAAAGAGCAATTAAAGACACCGAAAGTGGAAATTTAATGATTAACGTTTACGAACAAGTTGATCGGAATAAACGCCGAAGTTTTTTTATTATGGCATTTTTTGTCATTTTTATTACTTCGGTTGTTTGGTTGCTGGCTAAAGCTTTTAGTTACGGGCCAGGAATAATTGGCGTGGCTTTAATTATTTCCGGGCTAATGAGTTTTGCCAGTTATTGGTGGTCTGACAAGATTATTTTAACAATCTCCAGAGCTAGACCGGCTAATAAAAAGCAAGATTTTCAGTTTTTTACTGTGGCAGAAAATTTATCTTTAGCGACCCAAATCCCCATGCCTAAACTTTATGTGATTGAAGATAGCGCTCCAAATGCTTTCGCTACTGGTCGTGATTTAAATCATTCTGTTGTTTGTGCCACTACTGGTTTATTAGCCAAATTAAACCGAACAGAATTGGAAGGGGTTATTGCCCATGAAATTTCTCATATTAGAAATTATGATATGCTTTTGATGAGTATTGTGACGGTTTTAGTTGGTATGGTTGTTCTTATTTCCGATTGGTTTAGCCGCAGTCTTTGGTATGGCAATCGTTCCAGAAATCGGGAAGAAGGAAATTCCGGAGCAATTTTTTTAATAATTGGTTTGGTATTGGCTTTACTTTCACCATTAGTAGCTAAATTAATTCAATTATCAATTTCCCGACGTCGGGAATTTATGGCTGATGCTTCGGCCGTAATGATTACCCGTTATCCTAATGGTTTGATTAAAGCTTTAGAAAAAATTTCAGTTGACAAAGAACCGTTAGAAGTAGCTAATAAAGCTACGGCTCATCTTTATATTGTTAATCCTTTTAAGGGTGAACAGGCGAAATTTTGGCTCTCAAATCTTTTTAATACTCACCCGCCGATGGAGGAGAGGATTAAAGCTTTAAAAGCAATGGTTTAAAATGTTAAAAACAAAAAAGCAAAATTCAAAATTATCGCAAAAGGAAGTTGAGCACGTGGCTAAATTAGCCAATCTAACTTTAAATTCTTCTGATTTGGAAAAATTTCAAAAACAGCTTTCTGAAATACTGAATTATGCAGAAATTCTAAAAGAAGTTGACATAAAGGATGTGGAACCAACCAGTCAGGTCACTTCTTTAGAGAACATCACGCATATTGATAAAGCTGAGGTCTCTTTAACTCAGAAAGAAACTTTATCCGGTAGTAAAAATACTTATAATGGATTATTCAAAATTAAAAGAGTTTTAGATAAATAATATGGATTTAAAAGAATTAACAATTCAAAAAACCCAGACAGGTTTAAAAAATAAAAGCTTTTCATCAGTTGAATTGGTTAAATCGAGTCTTGAGCAGATTAAAAAAGAGAATAAAGATTTGAACGCATTTTTGACGGTTTGTGAAAAGGAAGCGTTAGACCAAGCAGAAAAAATAGATACAAAGATACAAAGATATTATAAAGATATAAAAACTTTATTTTTAGAATGTCCTCTTTTGGGAATGCCTGTTGCTATTAAAGATAATTTTTGTACAAAAGATATTAAAACAACCGCTGGTTCAAAAGTTTTAGCTGATTATTCGCCGGTTTATGATGCAACGGTTGTTGATAAAATAAAACAAGCCGGAGCCATTATTATTGGGAAAACCAATCTTGATGCTTGGGCTCATGGTTCTTCCGGAGAAAATTCTGATTTTGGTCCAACTAAAAACCCATTTGACAGAAATTTTGTTCCCGGTGGTTCCAGCAGCGGTTCAGCCGTTGCCGTAGCCAGTAATATGGTTTTAGGGGCAATCGGAACAGATACCGGTGGGTCTATCCGCCAACCGGCTTCTTTTTGTAATATAGTCGGTTTAAAACCAACTTATGGTCGGGTTTCTCGTTACGGTGTAATTGCCATGGCTTCTTCTTTAGACACTGTTGGCTGTTTTGGCAAAGATGTTATCGATACGGCTTTACTTTTGAAAATTATGGCAGGTCATGATGATTATGATGCCACAACATCAATCTTATCAGTGCCTGATTATCCAGAAGAAATGAAAAAAGAAATTAAAGATTTAAAAATAGGTTTGCCTAAAGAATATTTTACTAGCGGCTTGGATAAAGAAATAAAAGAAAAAATTGAGAAAGTTATTAAAAATTTTGAAAAAATGGGAGCAAAAATTATAGAAATTTCTTTACCTCATACTCAATACGCCTTAGCCGTTTATTATATTATTCAACCTTCAGAAGTTTCTTCTAATCTAGCCCGTTATGATGGTATCCGTTATGGTTTTGACCGCAGCCAATTTGGAGATGAGGCCAAAAGAAGAATTATGCTGGGAACTTTTACGCTTTCTTCGGGCTATTATGATGCTTATTATTTAAAAGCGATGAAAGTCCGGACATTGATTAAAAAAGATTTTGAAGAAGCTTTCAAAAAAGTTGATATTCTTCTAACTCCGGTTTCACCAAGTTTACCTTTTAAAATTGGTGAAAAAACCCAAGATCCTTTAAAAATGTATTTATCTGATATTTTTACCGTTACGGCTAATTTAGCCGGTATCCCAGGTTTATCATTACCAGCGGGTTTAGTTGATAATTTACCTGTCGGTTTTCAGCTTTTAGGACCCCAGTTTAGCGAAGAAAAATTATTTCAAGCTGCTTATCAGTACAAACAAAATGAATAATTTTATTGAAGTCATAAAAGAAAAAAACTTCCTCAAGATCTGGAGCTCGCAATTGCTTTCCCAAATTACGGTTAACATGATTAATTTCGTTTTAATTCTTCATATCTTTAATCAAACCGGGTCAACTGTGGCTGTTAGTCTTTTCTGGTTTTTTTGGGCCTTACCGGCTATTTTCCTAGGCCCTTTTTCCGGAACGTTAATTGATCTTTTTGGAACCAGAAGAATTCTTATTTTAACTAATCTTGTTCAATCATTAATCATTCTTTTGTATTTATTGGTAAGAAATACTATTTGGCCGATTTATAGTATTGTTTTTCTTTATTCAATCTCCAACCAATTTTATGCTCCGGCAGAAGCCGCAACCCTGCCAGGGGTTTGTCCGAAGAAATTATTAACGGTTGGCAATAGTCTTTTTCTTTTTACAACTTATGTCGCTCTAATTTTTGGTTTTGGTTTAGCCGGACCTCTGATTAAATTAGTTGGACCACAAATTCCTTTTTTACTGGGAAGTATTTTACTTATTTGTGCCGCAACCGCGGTTTGGCTTTTACCAAAAGCTAATTTTTCTAAACCATTAGGTAAATTCGATACCAAGAAATTACAAGAATTTTTAGGAAAACTTAATG
Source organism: Candidatus Shapirobacteria bacterium (assembly GCA_026395335.1). Taxonomy (GTDB): domain Bacteria; phylum Patescibacteriota; class Microgenomatia; order PFEM01; family JAPLYW01; genus JAPLYW01. The sequence goes on along the minus strand of JAPLYW010000024.1, from coordinate 6,626 downwards.
AGGGATATCGTTTTATTAAAACCAGTCAGGTTGTCCTTTTCCCTTTATTGCTTTTAGTTTTTTCCCAAATTATTATTACCATGCTTTTTGTTCTTGGTCCGGCTTTGGTAGTAAAAATTTTAGGAACACCTTTTATTAATATCAGCCAGAACTTTATTCTACCCGGAGGTTTGGGGGCAATTGTCGGTATGGTTTTGGCAGTTAAATTACTTAAAAAAAGCAGGAAACGTTATTTAATAACTTCAGGCCTGTTTTTATCCAGTTTTGTTTTTTTTAGTTTGGCTCTAATAGTTCCTCATTTTACTGATGCTTTCAAAGTAATTGGTCAAATTACTCTTGGTTTTTTGGCTGGGTTTTCTTTTAGCATTTTCACTATTCCGACTCAAACTTTACTTCAGGAAAAAACACCGATCGATATGAGAGGCAGAGTTTTTGGTGTTTTGGGTTTTCTAATTACTATAGCATCAGTTTTACCGGTATTATTCGCAGCCACTGTCGGAGAAATTTTAGGAGAAGTTTGGATGATTTTAATTTTAGCAATTATTGTCTTTAGCCTAGGAATATTTTCTTTGAAAGGAGAAAATGTCATTCAACGTTTTTATCGGTCTTGAAATCCATATTGAGTTAAAAACTAATTCGAAAATGTTTTGCAATTGTGCAAATGATTGTTTTGAGGCGGAACCTAATACCCATACTTGCCCGGTTTGTTTAGGGTTGCCCGGAGCCTTACCAGTAGTTAACCAAAAGGCCATTGAAGAGGTAATTTTAACGGGTTTGGCTTTAGGTTGTCAGATTCCCTTATTCAGTAAATTCGACCGGAAAAATTATTTTTACCCTGATTTACCTAAAGGTTATCAAATTAGCCAATTTGATCTGCCATTATGCCAAAAGGGAAATTTTCAGGAAATTAAAATACGCAGAGTTCATTTGGAAGAAGATACCGCTAAATTATTTCATGAAACTATTAATAACGAAAAAGTTTCTTTAATTGATTTTAATCGTTCCGGTGTACCTTTAATGGAAATTGTTACCGAACCGGATTTAAGAAGTGCTGTTCAAGCTAAGGAATTTCTAAAAAAACTCCAGCAATTAGTCCGCTTTCTTAAAGTGGCTGATGCGGATATGGAAAAAGGCCAGATGCGCTGTGAACCAACAGTTAATTTGGAAATAGAAAACAATGGCAGGAAATTTTATACGCCATTGGTGGAAGTTAAGAATATTAATTCTTTTCGCTTTGTCGAAAAGGCAATTGAATATGAAATAAAAAGACAATTGGAGGAATTTGAAAAAACGGGCGTAGAGAAACAAGCCGGTAATAAAACAACTAGAGGTTGGGATAATAAAAACCAAAAAACCGTTTTACAAAGAGAAAAAGAAGAGGCTTCTGATTATCGTTATTTTCCGGAACCTGATTTGCCGCCAATGAGATTTACACAAGAACAAATAGAGATAATTAAAAAAAGTATGCCTGAATTGCCTGAGGAAAAAACAAAAAAATTAATGAAAGACTATCATTTAACCTCCCAACAAGTTAAAGATTTAATTGGAGATGAACAAAAAATGGCTTATTTTGAGAAAGCGCTACCGGTTTTAATTAAGGAAAAAATCGACTTTCCTCAAGCAGTTAATCTTATTATTAATAAAAGAATTGATATTACTAAAACTGAGCCCGAAGATTTAGCCCAGGCGATTAAAAGTAAAGATAAAACACCGCAGTTGCCTCAAGAGGAATTAGAAAAGATGGTTAAAGAAGTAATTTCTAACAATCCGGAAATTGTAGCCCAGTTTAAAAAAGGTAAAGTAACAGTCATTGAAGTTTTAGTTGGCCAAATGATGGGAAAAACTAAAGGTCAAGCTAATGCTGCTCAAATCCGCGGAATGCTTCGTGAAAAAATGATTTAAGCCTTGAAAAGGTAGATCAACTTGTTTATATTAATAACTAATGACAGAACAATCAGAAACTGAGATTAGATCTCAGGACATTAAAGATCTAACTAGCCCTAAAAAAGAAAATTCTGGTGATACTTATGGTTCTTTTCAAGAAAAAAAAATAATTACCTTTCTTAGTGGATTGCCTAAAAGAAAAGAGTTAAGAGAGGAAAATACTTTATATGCCAAAAGAGAAGAATACTGGATAAATGTAACTAAAAAATTAAGGGAATCTTCAGAGAGAGGAAAAATAAAGGATTTTGATAAAATTATAGGAAGACTAATTGCTTGGAAAGAGTATAGCGGTAGTTATGATGCCCTCACTGGTTTGTCGACTAAAAGGATTTTCAATCAAAATTTAAAAAGAGAAATAAGCCGAGCAGAAAGAGAGAAAAGTCCCTTGAGTTTATTAGTGATTGATATTGACGATATGAAGAGTTTTAACGATGAGGATAAAAGTCACTTTACTGGTGATCGAGCAATTAAAAATACCGCTAAAACTCTTATTGGTGAAACTCGAGAAGGTGATTTTGTCGCTCGTTGGGCTGGTGATGAATTTACTGCTATTCTTCCTAATGCTGAAGAAAAAGATGCCCTGGAAGTTGCCCAAAGAATTTTAAAAAAAATTAAAGAAGTTCCTTCCTTCGTTTTATCCGGAAAAAAATTATCAGTTAGTATTGGAGTAAGACAATGGCAGGGAGAAAACAGCAAAGATTTTTTTGAAAAAACTGATAAAGTTCTTTATGAGGCTAAAAAATCACCAGATAAGATTGCTATTGCTAGATAAATATTATTTTAGTTCCTCATCTTAAGTTAGAGTAGTGAAAAAAATCACCAAAAAATAAATGTTATAATATTTTAGGCGATGGCTAAATTTACTCATCTTCATGTTCATACGGAATATTCTTTGCTAGACGGCTTGTCAAAAATTGATGCCCTTTTTGCTAAAGCTTTTGCCATGGGTATGGATTCTCTGGCGATTACCGATCACGGAGCCATGTATGGAGCAATTAAGTTTTACTTGGCAGCCAAAGAATATGATATGAAGGCAATTATTGGTTTAGAAGCTTACTTAGCAGCCCGCTCCCGTTTTGATAAACAAGCTAATATTGATTCCGACCGTTTTCATTTGATTTTACTGGCGAAAAATGAAGTTGGTTATAAAAATCTCATGAAACTTTCTACTTTATCTCACATCGAAGGTTTTTATTATAAACCACGGGTTGATATGGAAATTTTAGCGGAATATTCTGAAGGTTTGATTGCGACAACAGCCTGTATTGAAGGCGAAATCCCCCAATTATTACGGCAAGGCCGGGAAAAAGAAGCCGAGGAAAAGGCCAAAGCGATGTTACAAATTTTCAAAGATGATTTTTATTTAGAAATTCAACATCATCCTTATTATCCGGATCAGGCGGAAGTTAATAAAAAAATGGTATCTTTATCCCGTAAACTGGGTATTCCTTTAGTGGCGACTAATGATGTTCATTATGTTGAAGCTCAAGATGCTGAAGCTCAAGATGCTTTACTGGCTGTTCAAACTCAAAAAATGGTGAGTGATAAAAACCGAATTTCAATGATTAATTCACCTGATTTTTATTTGCGTTCCCAGGAAGAAATGATTGAAATTTTTAAAGATTACCCTGAGGCAATTAAAAATACCCGGAAAATAGCTAAGGATTGTAATTTAGAAATTCCTATGGGTAAAATGATTTTTCCTAATTATCCGCTTTTGGAAAGTGAAACCGCTGAAGACCATTTGCGTAATTTATCTTGGCAAAGGTTAAAAGAACGATACGGAGATAATCCCTCCCAAGTAATTACTGATAGGCTAACTTATGAATTGGATATTATTTGCAAAAAAGGCTTTGCTACTTATTTTTTAATTGTTCAGGATTTTGTTAATTGGGCCAAACAGCAGGGGATTAGGGTAGGGCCGGGGAGAGGTTCGGCGGCCGGTTCTTTAGTTTCTTATGTTTTGCGGATTACTTCAATTGACCCTTTAAAACATAATTTACCTTTTGAACGTTTTATGAATCCACAGCGACCATCACCTCCGGATATCGATCTGGATTTTGCTGATGATCGAAGGGATGAAGTAATTGAATATGTGACTCAAAAATATGGGAAAGATAAAGTTGCCCAAATTATTACTTTTAATGTTATGAAAGCTAAAGAAGCAGTCCGTGATATCGGCAGGGTTTTAGGGATGCCCTATTCTGAACCGGATAAAATTGCCAAATTAATACCTGTTGGAATGACCATTATTCAGGCTCTAAAAGCCGTGCCGGAGCTAGCTAATCATTATCGTCAGCCGGAATTTAAAAAACTTTTAGATTTAGCCCAAAAAGTTGAAGGAATTGCCCGACATGCCTCTACTCACGCCGCCGGAGTGGTTATCAGTAATAAAGAATTGACTGAATACGTACCATTGCAAAAAGAAACGAAAGGTGAGCGACAAATGAGCCAATATGATATGTATTCTTTGGATTTAAATATTTCTGAAAAAGCTGTAGGTCTTTTAAAAATGGACTTTTTGGGTTTACGTAACTTAACCATTATTGAGAAAGCCCTAGACTATATTCGTCAAATTCATGGAACAGAAATCGATTTATCGGAAATTCCTTTAGATGATACTGAAGCTTATAAATTGATTGCTATCGGGGAAACAACCGGGATTTTTCAAATGGAGAGTACGGGTATGAGACGTTTAGCAAAAAAATTAAAGCCTAATAAATTTACTGATATTGCCGCTATGGTAGCTTTATATCGTCCCGGGCCAATGCAATTTATTGATGAATTTATCGCCGGCAAAAAAAATCCCAAAAAAATTAATTATCCTCACCCTGATTTAAAACCTATTTTAGAAGAAACTTACGGAATTGCGGTTTACCAAGAACAATGTATGAGTATTGCTAATGTGATGGCTGGTTATAGCCTGGGTGATGCTGATATTTTACGTCGGGCTATCGGTAAAAAGAAAAAATCAATTATGGCTAAGGAAAAAATTAAGTTTATTAAACAAGCTCAAGAGTTGGGTTATAAAAAAGAAATTGCGGAAAATGTTTTTGCCTTAATTGAACGTTTTGCCAGCTACGGTTTTAATAAAGCTCATTCTACTTCCTATGCCATGATTGCCTATCAAACTGCCTATCTTAAAGCTCATTGGCCAGTAGAATTTATGGCGGCGGTTCTAACGGCTGAAGCCATTGGTAATGCCGGCCCTACCAGGGATGAAAAAGTGGCTCAAGCTATTGAAGAATGTAATCGGGTAAAAATTAAAGTCTTACCGCCAGATATTAATCGTTCTAAACCAATTTTTACTGTTGAAGATAATGAAAATTCATTAGGCGGAAAAGCTATTCGTTTTGGTTTGGCTGCGGTTAAGAATGTAGGTGAAGCGGCAATTGGAGCAATTTTAGAATCACGGGATGTTGGGGGTGATTTTAAATCAATTTTTGAATTTTGCCAAAGAGTCGATCAGCAAAAAGCCAATAAAAAAGTTTTAGAAAGTTTAATCCGTGTTGGAGCAATGGATCAGTTTGGTAAACGAGCGGCATTGCTTTCCTGTTTAGAGCAAATAAGGAGTAAAGGAGCTTTAGCTCAAAAAGAAAAGGCCAATGGTCAAACAGGACTTTTTGATGCTGATCCGTCAGCTGATTTTGAAGAAAAAATTCCAGACATGGAAGAATTTACCCGTCAGGAATTACTGGCTTTAGAGAAAGAGCTTTTAGGTTTTTATTTGACTGAACACCCTTTAAATCAATATTTAGCTTCTATTGCCAATAAACGCTCACATAAAATTGAAGAGCTAGAAGAACTTGAGGAAAAAGATCAAATAGTTAAAGTTGGCGGTATGATCAGTGCCGTTCGCGTAGTTTTTACCAAGAAAAATAACCAAGAGATGGCTTTTGTTAAAATTGAAGATGATAGCGGATCAATTGAAGGGGTTGTTTTCCCTAAAGTTTTTGCCGCAACCAAAAACTGTTGGATAAAAAATCAGGCGGTTTTAATAAAAGGAAAAGTTCAAACACGCGAAGGATCTTCTAATTTAATGGTGGATGAAGCTTCGATAATAGAAATTATGGAAGAAAATGGGCAACAAAATCAAGAAGAAATAAAAGAAAAAGATTGGGATTTTGAAATTACTCTACCATCACAGCTTTCCCCTAAAAAATTAGTAGAGTTGAATAAACTATTAAAACAAAATCAAGGGAAGAGCAGGTTAGCTTTAGTTTTTGTCGATAATCAGGGGAGGATCCGTCGTTTAGTTTTACCCTTTGGTGTTGATTATTCAGAATCTCTTCAAAAAGAAATAGAAAATATTGTTAGCGGATAAAACCAGGATTGAATATCTTCCATAATAAGGTATAATTAGCTATCATGGCAATTAAAGCAAAAATCAAAGAAACAGAATTTTTTGTTGGTGATAAAATCCAGGTTTCCCAAAAAATTCAAGAAGGTGACAAAACCAGAATACAAGTATTCGAGGGTATCGTTATCGCTATTAAAGGCGAGGGTGAAAATAAAATGTTCACAGTCCGAAAGATTGCAACTGGAGGTATTGGTGTAGAAAGAATTTGGCCTTTAAATACACCTTGGATTGAAAAAATTAAAGTTATGAGAAAAGGAAAAGTTAAAAGAGCTAAGCTTTATTTTTTACGAGAAGCTCCGAATAATCTCAAATTCGTCAATGA
>JAPLYW010000005.1 GCA_026395335.1 Candidatus Shapirobacteria bacterium | reverse complement strand
CTGCCCTTTCGGGCAGTGAAATAATTTAATAATTTGGTTATTTTTATATCACTTCAATTAGTAAAAGTCAAACGTTTTGTTCTATTGGCGTTCTTAATTGATTGATTTATATACAGTTGAAGTCGCTTTAGTTGCAATTTAGAATAGAAGAAAGTAGAAAGACTGCCCATGGATCAACATCCTGTCCCACAAAATATCGCTTCTTACGAATTCCGCTTAATCGGCGATATGACCTTGAAACAATTTGCCCAATTAGCAGCCGGAGCTATTCTTGGCTTGCTTATTTACGCTCTCCCAATTCCATCTTTATTTAAATGGCCACTAATTATTTTTTTTGGTTTTTCCGGTTTTGCTCTTGCTTTTTTACCGCTTAATGAGAGACCTTTAAGTACTTGGGTTTTGGCTTTTTTTAAGGCGATTTTCTTACCTACTCAATTTGTTTGGGAAAAAACATCGCAAAAACCAGAAATGTTTGAACCGATTATTTTCCAAACGCCTTTAAATAAAGCAGCAAAATACACCGCTGATAAAAAAACTTTAAACCAATATTTAGCTACTTTACCCTATTCAGAAAATAAAAATCCGCTTGACCAACAGGAAGAAAGTTTTCTAAAAGAAATAGGTAACCTTTTCCAGTTAGTCCATCCTTTCCAACCAATTCCAATATCAACACCACCTTCTGTTCCTAAACCTAAACTAAATTATTCTTTTACACCGCCACCAAGGACAAATTATCAACCGTTACAAAGCAGACCTGTTTCTAATCCGCCTAAACCTCTTTCTGGTAAAGTGATTTTACCTCAACAAGTCGGCCGTCCCAGAAAACCGATTTTTGAAGCAAAAATGAATCCGGCTTTACTAATTCCCACGCCGCCAACCAGACCAAATATTATTGTCGGCATGGTTTTGGATAATGAGGGAAAAATTATTGACGGTGCGATTTTGGAAATTAGAAATTAATTGTTACCCCTTTAGAAAATGGTATTTACGAAATTGAAACAGAAAAAGATGGTTATCAATTTGATATAATTAAAATTGAGGTAAAAGGTGAAATCATCCAACCAATCGAAATACGTGCTAAGAGCTCGAATGGAGAATTGAGAATGGGAAATTAGTTAATATTAATTATCAATTTTTTTTAAAGTATGTCTGATCCTGCCAAAATTGCTATTCGCGCTTCAACCCAAGAACATTTGGAGATTGAAGATATTAAAGACGGTATCGTTATTTTAAAAGACGGTTCTTCCTGTTTAGTTTTAGCCACCACAGCTATTAACTTCGGTCTTCTATCAGAAAAAGAACAGGAAGCCACTATTTATGCCTATGCCGCCCTTCTAAATTCTTTAAATTTTACTGTCCAAATCGTTATTCGTTCCGCCAGAAAAGATATTTCTTCTTATTTAAGTTTATTGGAAGAAAGACAGCTTAAAGAAGAAAGAAAATTAATCAAAGAACAAATAATTAAATATCATCAATTTATTCAAGAGATCATACAAAAAAACAATGTTTTAGACAAAAAATTCTTTTTAATTATTCCTATGACTTCTTTAGAGTTAGGCGTCGCTAAAACTTTAATGAAAACTGCCAGCCAGAAAAAAGGTTTGCCTTTTGAGAAAAATTATATTGTTCAGCAGGCAAAAATTAATCTTTATCCAAAACGTGATCATCTTTTACGCCAATTAGCCCGTTTGGGTCTAAAATCTCATCAGTTGGAAAGCCAGGAATTAATTCGACTTTTCTTTAATATTTATAACCCTGAGTTAGTCAGCCAACCTATGGCTGAAAGTTCCCAATATAAAACACCCATCGTTAAAACTGCTATGCCAATTAAACCGGAAATTAAAAATGAAATTCCCAATCAACCTTTAGCTAAAACCCAAGAAGATCTAACTATTAGAGATCAAATTAATAATCTTGTCAAAAATGGAACTGCCATTTCTTAAAAAACCACTAGCAGATAATCAAACAACACCTCAGCTTGATGAGCCGATTTTGCAATTGGGCAAGGGTATGGTTTCCGTCCAAGATATTATTGCTCCTTCCGCCATTGAAGTTGACTTTGATTATTTAAAAATAGGTAATAAATATTTCCGAACGCTTTTTGTAGCTGGTTATCCTCGTTTTGTTTCTTCTAACTGGCTATCACCTTTAATTAATTTTGATAATTCGCTGGATATTTCTATGTATATTTATCCTGTAGAAGGTAAAGGAGTTTTGGATAATTTAAGAAGAAAAATAGCCGAAATGGAAGCAGAAATTCAAACCGATTTAGAAAGAGGCCGATTAATCAATCCCAGTACTCAAGCTAAATTAGAAGATGCCAAATCTTTACAAGAACAATTAGTTAAAGGCTCCGAACGTTTTTTCCAATTTGGACTTTATATCACTATCCCGGCTGATTCTTTAGAGGAGTTGAATAAAATTTCTAAAGAAGTCATCTCTACTTTAGGCTCACTTCTCATTATTGCCAAACACGCCACTTTGCAAATGGAAGACGGCTTTAAAACTACTATCCCCACTTGTGTCGATAAATTAATGATTACCCGTAATATGGATACAACATCTTTAGCCACAACTTTTCCTTTTACTTCCTCAGAACTAACCGCTAATGAAGGTGTTCTTTACGGTATTAATGAACATAACGATTCTTTAATTATCTTTGACCGTTTTAGTTTGGAAAACGCCAATGCGGTTATTTTTGCCAAAGCCGGAGCCGGCAAATCTTATTTAGTTAAATTGGAAATTTTACGCTCTTTAATGTTTGGGACGGAAATTATTGTTATTGATCCTGAGAAAGAATACCAAACTTTAGCCACAGCTGTTGGCGGAGAATTTATAAGTTTTGGTTTTCAAAGTCAGGCAAAAATTAACCCTTTTGACCTTTCAGCTATTTATGAGGAAGGTGAAAATGAGCTGGGAATGAAAATCCTTTCTCTTCATTCCTTATTTAAAATTATCATGGGCCAAATTTCCGCTTCGGAAGAGGCCATCTTAGATCGGGCCTTAGTTCTGACTTATAAAATGAAAGGTATTACTAACGATCCAACCACTCAGAAAAAAGAACCGCCTTTGATGGAGGATCTTTATAAAACTTTAATCGGTATGGAGGAAGCTCAAGCAAAAGGTTTAGCGGACAGGATTGAAAAATTTGTCAAAGGTTCTTTTGTCGGTATTTTCGACCAACCCTCTAATATTGATATTAAAAATCCTTTTACGGTTTTTTCTATTAGGGAAATGGAAGAAGCCCTACGGCCAATTGCCATGTTTATTATTTTGGATTATATTTGGACAAGAATTAAAAAAGATATGAAAAAAAGAATTTTAGTTGTTGATGAAGCTTGGTACCTAATGAAATATCCTGATTCAGCTAATTTTTTATATTCCATTGCCAAAAGAGCCAGAAAATATTATTTAGGGCTAACCACCATCACCCAAGATGTCGAAGATTTTCTTGGTAGTGAATATGGTAAGGCGGTTTTAACTAATTCTTCTATCCAAATTTTAATGAAACAATCGCCCGCAGCTATTGACAAGGTAGCTCAAGTTTTTTACCTTTCTGAAGGCGAAAAACAATTGTTGTTAGCCTCTGATGTTGGCGAAGGAATATTTTTTGCCGGACCAAACCATGTAGCTATGCACGTTGTAGCCTCACCGGAAGAACATCAACTTGTCACCACCAGACCATCTGAACTTTTAGAAATGCAAAAAAGAAAAGAGGAGATGATTCAGAAAAGTAAAACTGCCATAGCCAACAATGAACCACAAACAGCTTTATGATCCAAGAAAAAGAACTCGTTAATCTCGAAGAATTTCTACCCATTATTTATGATCTTCAAGAAAAAAATTGGCCCCATCAGGATATAAGTAGAAAAGATGCTTTGGATAAAATTATCCAGCTAGCGCAAATTTTAGGCGTCAATATTGACCCTAATGATCCGGAATTTTTACCTTTAATGACGGTTAAAATCGTGGAGATTTCTTCGCAATCAAAAAACCAGGAAGCCCCAGATATTCCTCCTAACCTTTCTGAATTAGTAGAAATTTATGAGAAAGACAAAGAAAAAGAAACATTAGAATTACAGAAAAAAGTTTCTTCTAAAGAAAATCAGAAACGCTACCGAAATTTTAATGAGGAATTTAGAAAAATTATTACTAAGGCTAATATACAAATTCCCAAACCTTTGGTGGAAGAAATGGCTAAAAATGCTACTGATAAAACTATTGCCTCTCTTCCTCCAGTAGCGCAAGCAGACTTTTTTACCGAAGAAATTAAAAATCAAGTTCTTAAAGAAGCCGAAAAAATTGTTAATGATGAGCTTAAAAAAGTTACTAAAAATCAAGTTCTTAAAGAAGCCGAAAAAATTGTTAATGATGAGCTTAAAAAGATTAAAGAAGAAGCTACTAGGGGGAAAACACAAAACCTTATTACTGAAGCTCAGGAAATTGCCGCTACTCCAGCTATTATCAAACCCTTTCAAGAAGTTACTAAAATCACTTCGCCGATTTTAGACGCAACTCTCCCTCAAGCCATTTTAGATCAATTAGCTCAAAATGACGGCGTAGCTTTTTTACCACTTTATACAGTTTTATATCCCAAAGCTACTGCAGCCTTTATTGAAAGGGGAATTTATACTTTACCGGCTAAAATTCTAAAACTAGCGGCTGACGATGCTTCTCCGGAATGGCAGGCCATGATTACTCAAGGAATCTTTGCCGAAGATTTTGAATTCACAATTCGACGTCTTAGAGAGTTAGGAGTTTCCGAAAAACATCCGGTTTTAGTAAAACTAAATGATAAATTTGCCCGTTTCCAAGAACAACAAAAAATTGAATATAAAGATAAAAACGGTAATGTCCATTATAAAGACAAACCAGCAGCCGCTTTTTTAAAACGCTTTTATAAATTCGACAAGATTACAGGCCGACAGAGAATTTCTTATGATAGAATACCATTCCCAAATAATACTGATTGGTCAAAAGGCGGCTATGCCGGCTCTATTAAAAATGGTCTTAACCATTTTAAATTTATTATTAATACCTATGAAAGATTTAGTAAATTTGTTACTAAAGGTCAATATACTTCCTTCTTAACACCAATAAGACAATTTTTCTCACAAAAAGTTGGCCAGCCAATAGTTCACTGGCTAGCTAAAACGGCGGCTGGTAAAGCTGTTAAGGCTGGGGTTAAAAAAGCCGCTACTTGGTTAGCAACTAGATTAGGCGTTGAAATAGGCGCTACTGTGGCTGGAACTGCCGCCGGAGGAGTACCCGGAGTTGTCATTGCCGCAGCTTCTATTGTTTTTGAATTATTAAAAAAGGTTGGAGGAAAAATTATTGGTTTTATTCGACAAATTATTAATGATCCGGAAAAAGGCTTAATGGCTATTGGTATTGGCATTGCTGTTTTAGTTTTTATCCCTAACCCTTTTAATTTATTCGGAATTATCCCCCTTGTTTTCGGTGGTCTGGGTTTAGCCAGTTTTGTTATGGCGCCAATAACTTTAGGCGCTATTGGAGGTGGAATTGGAGTATTTTTTACGGCTCTTGCCGCTCCAGTTATTTTTCCAGTGGCTCTTTTTTTAATTATTGTTTTAAGTACTCTAGCTGTTTTGACTTTGTTTATTGTTTTAGTAGTCAGCGGCTCTTTTATCTTGCCTGCAAAAGTAACTGAAACCACTGTCACTAATGTTTCTGCTTATGAGTCACCTTATTTTAAATTAGAAAAAACTGCTGATCGTACAAAAATAGACAATAGTGAACTTAGTAATAATCCAGAAATTAAATACATAGTAACAATTAAGGCTAATGATGGTTATAGCCTAAGAATTATTAATATTAAAGATAATTTTTCTTTTAGCACTGATGGGAAACAATTAACCCTCCCAACATATTCTTTTTCCAAAGATTTAAACGAAAAGGGTAGAGAAATTAGTTCTGGAACAACATGGCAAGTAGATTATACTACCCAAGTTGACTCCAGGTTTGAAAATACTGCCATTACTAACACTATTAATGCTACCCTTGCAGTTGAAGGTATTGATGGAAGTTTCCCAGGAACAACTAGTACTGTTGTTATTATTGGTAGCCCACCAATGGATTGCCCTTCTGGTTGGCCAACTAGTGGAAAAATTGCTCAAGGTCCAGAAGGAGCAACTTCCCATGGTCCTCATCATGAAGAAGCTATTGATATTGGTGCTAATAGAGGAACACCAGTTTACGCTACTCATAAAGGTACAGCTACAATCGGGCATCAAACTTTTGGTGCAGGGTATTATATTGATATTGCCGGAACTTGCGAAGGTAAAATTTTCCACACTAGATATTATCACCTTTTAGAAAGAGATCGTGTTTCAGGTTCAGTTATAAAAGGACAAATTATTGGTTATGTGGATAGCAGTGGCGGCCCTTATGCTTCCCACTTACATTATGAATTTCAACCATATGGTATCCTTAAAATGGAACCTAAGAATATTCCTCTTAATTTACCATCTCGTAGTTGTAATAGTTCGGCTCAATGTAATACCAAAACTACAGCACCATAATTTAAAATGAATTCAACAAAAAACTTTTTAAAAAAATATTGGCTCTTTATCTTACTTTCTTTAATCGCTAGTTTTTTAATCGTTTTTTATTTTATAAATAAGATTAATGGTATAAAAATAAAATCAGATCTATTATCTATTCCACAGCCAACCTTTGATTTTTATAATATTAAAACATCAATCGATTTTTCTTCTTTAGAGAAAAATCTTCAAAATTTAAAGAAAGAAGAAATTGTTTATGAAGTGAAAGACCCCTCTTTATCCGACCAAGAAGCTATTTTAATTGCTCAAAAATTTAATCTTACAGACCAGCCTAAAGTTTATAATGATCAAAGAACCAATAATATTTTTTATGAATGGTCAACTGAAGAAAAATATCTTTCAATCAATCTTTCAACTAGAGAAATTACCTATCAATTAAACCAATTAAAACTTAAAACTAATAAAAATAATTCTATCCCAGATTTATTAGATACGGAAGAAACAGCTAAAAAATTCCTATCTAATAACCAATTTTATCCTCCAGAAGGCGTCAGTCTAATCACTAAAGATAAATATTATCTTCAAATCGGAGAAGTGGAATTTGAACGATTAAATTCTCCTGAAAAAGCTAATGCTGTTGAAGTAGATTTTATCTATCAAATTGAAAATAAAGAATTATTAGAAGCTAAAATAAGTTTAATAATGGATTTAGATAAAAATATTATTAAACTTGATTATCAACCTTCTTTTAAAGAAATAAAAAAGATAAGTAATTACCCTTTAAAAACAAGTCAAGAAATTCTTAAAAAACTTAAATCAATCAATTTTATTAATTATTTTAATATTCCTAATTATTACACTACTACTAGTGAAATAGAAAATATTACTGGTATTAATTTAGATAAAATCAACCTTACCTATATAAAAAGTCAAGCTTTTCAAAGTTATCTTCAGCCAATTTTCTTTATAACTGGAACAGCTAATTTAAATGACGGTCGAACTGCCGAAGTTGGTATTTATCTTCCTGCTGTTAAAGACGAATACCTCCTACAATAATTATTCCTGCAACCTTATCGGCATGATCACATGAAGATAAGAAGGATCATCTACTGGAGAAAAAACTCCAGGGCTTAAAGCGTCATTAATTTGTAAATTAATTAAATCTGATTTCGTAGAATTAAGAAAATCAATTAAATAACGGGAATTAAAAGCAATTTTCCCGCCTTCACCTTCAGTTTTAGCTTCTAGTTTAATTTTGTTCTCACCCATTTGGGGATTATTGGCGCTAATTTCTATCTTAGAGTCACTAACCTCCATTTTTATAATATTGGCGGCTTCTCGGGCGAAAATTGAGGTCGTACGCACTGCTTGTAACAGACTCTCTGTTTCTATAACAATCTTTGTTTTACCTTTCTCCGGAATAATCTTCTCAAAATCAGGAAATTTTCCTTCAATTAATCTTGAAATAATTTCCACCTCCGAATTAGAAAAAATAATTTGATTATTTTTAGGAGTAATTGTTAATCCTAAATTATTTTCAGAATTATTACTACTCATAACTTTTCCTACCTCTATTAAGGCTCTAGCAGGAATTAAAAGTTCTTCTGTTTCTTTTATTTTTTCAATTTCTTTCAAATCCTTAATTTCTTTAACACTTAAACGATAACCATCGGTTGCCACTAAAAACAAACTTTGCTTTTTAACCTTTAATAAAACTCCAGTTAAAACCGGGCGGCCTTCATCTTGAGTAGCGGCAAAAGCTACTTGGTTAATGGCTAAAGATAAATCTTTAAAACTTAAATTAATTTCCGGTTTTTTTTCTAAAGTGGGAATTTCAGGAAATTCAACCGAGGGTGAAGTTAAAAATTGAGCCTGATAAGAGCCGGAATGAATTTTTAAAAGATTATTTTCCACTTCTAAATCAATTTTATCAGCCGGTAAAGAAGTAATATATTCCGCTAATGTTTTTGCGGGGATACAAACCTCACCTTCTTTTTCTATTTTAGCCCCCAACCAAAAATTAATACCAGTTTCTAAATTAGTAGCGGAAAGTTTTAATCTACCCTGATCAGTTTTAATTAAAATATTATTTAAAATCGGTAATTGTGTTTTAGTAGTAATAAAACGATTAACAGCAGTTAAGCCTTTAGTAAGATTTTCTTGAAGAATATAGACTTTCATTTTTTTGTTTACAAAAAAACAAGGTTCTGTCGTTTCGACAGGTTCTTATTTTATTATTATATAATAATTGTATCCTACAAAATTACTTCTATCAACCTTTTATGTTTAAAATAGTAGTATTAGTAGTCTTGTGGATAAGTGAATAATTCATCTTTTTTAATTACGCCTTTTGGGTTTTATTTCTGTTTAAAAACCAGTTGATAACTTTAAATTAATTGTGGATAAGTGTAAAACTTTAAATTCTTATCCATAAAGTTTTTTTCTTATCCCCATAATATCAACACGCAAATCCTCAGAGTCAGGTAAAAGTCTAGTAATTTTTTCCACACCATGCATTATTGTAGTATGGTCCCTATCTCCTAAAAAGCGGCCGATATCCATTAAGGCTATTTTTAAATCATTACGTAAAAGGTACATACTAATTTGTCTAGGAACAACTATTTTTTTATCCCTTTTTTGATTAGTAAGATCTGCTATTCTGAGATTATAAAAATTAGCGACTGTACTTAAAACTTCTTTAGGCTTAACTAATTTTTGCGGATTAATTAAACCATTTGTCTGGCCTAAAATAGCCGTAATTAAATCAGGATTAATCGTTACTTTTTTAGTTTGAACTTCACTGATTAAACGGGTAAGGAAACCTTCCATTTTACGGATAGAAGTAATATTACTGGCAATTAGTTGGGCTGCATCCATGGGAAGTTGAATATTTTTTTGTTGGGCTTTAATTAAAAGGATAGCCGTTCTTAGCTCAAAATCCGGCGGTTGAATATCAATAATTAATCCTCCTTCAAAACGCGAACGTAAACGGTCCTCTAATTTACTAATTTCTTCCGGGCGGCGGTCAGAAGTCAAAACAATTTGTCCACCAGCCCGCCAGATAGCATTGAAAGTATGAAAAAATTCTTCCTGAACTGTATTTTTACCAGCGATAAATTGAATATCATCAACCATTAATAAATGAGTAGAACGGTATTTTTCCTTAAATTCTTTAGTGGCTTTTTCGCGGATAGCATTAATAATTTCATTAGTAAATTCTTCGCCCATACAATAAATAATTTTTGCCTGGTTATTTTTTTTAAGAATTTCATGAGCGATGGCCTGTATCAAATGAGTTTTACCCACCCCTACTCCACCATAAAGAAACAAAGGATTGTAGGCTTTGGCTGGTGTTTGAGCGACAGCTAAAGCAGCAGCATGGGCCATTTGATTTGATGAAGAAACCGCAAAACTATCAAAAGTAAAATCCGCTTTTAAACCGATTTTTTTTAAAGCATTTTCCATTTCGGTTTTTTCTTCTTTTATTTCTTTGAAAAGAGGTTCGTTGGCTAACTTTGGGTTTTTATTTAGAGGTTCTTTACTTTGTTTAACCACAAAAACCAAATCATTTTTCTTTTTAGTAATTTGATCTATGGCTTCTTTAATTAGGGCATAATAACGATTTTCTACAGTGCTGCTGATAAAAGAGGAAGGGCAACCAATCTCTGTAATTTGTCTGATTTCGTCAATTTCTTTAATTTCGGTAATAAAAGTACGGTTAAACCAAGTGGCAAAATTGGCCGAAGAAAGAGTCAATTTTAAATTTTCCAAGACATTGGACCAAATCTTTTCTTTATCCATGGTAATTTGAAAGTAGGGCAGAAGATAATAATTTAATTTAACAAGGTTATCCACAATTTGTCAATGATAATTTTCCTCTTGTTTTTGAATTTTTTTTTATGTATTCTTAACTCAATGGCGACTAAAAGAACTTATCAACCAAAAAAACTCAAAAGAGTCCGTAAACACGGTTTTCTTAAGAAAATGGCAAGCCATGATGGTCGTAAAGTTATCAAACGTCGAAGGTTGCAGGGACGTAAAAAATTAACTCTTTAAATTTATTATATGCTTCCGAAAAAATATCGGTTGCCTCTTCGAACAGAATTTAATCGTATTAAAAAAGAAGGAAAACTTATTCAAGGGAGTCTGTTCGGTTTATTGGTTGCTCCGCAAATTTCTAATGGAATTGAAACTGATATAAATCAAGCTTCAAGATTTGCTTTTATTATTTCCAATAAAGTGAGTAAAAAAGCGGTTATTCGTAATCGTTTACGGCGTTGGCTATCAGAGGTTATTTGGTCTTTGAAAAATGAAACTAAAAAAAACTTTGATGGTGTTTTTTTAGTAAAAAAATTAATGACTGAAGTAAATTACTTTCAAGTTAAAGAGGAGGTTAGATTAATTCTTCAGAAAGCGAAGCTTATTTCTTAATTTTCTTAAATGAAGAAAAGTGTTTTATCTTTAATTCGGTTTTATCAGAAAAAAACACCCTTTTTAATTTTCTGGCATCAATCTTGCCGTTTCCAACCAACCTGTTCAGAATACACTTATCAAGCAATTAATTATTATGGTATAATTCGAGGAAGTTGGTTGGGATTAAAAAGAATTAGCCGCTGTCATCCTTGGTCAAAAGGTGGCCTTGATTCTCTACCACTCAAAAAAAAGAAAAAATAATTATGTCACTCTGGGGAACATTACTTTATCATCCAATTGTAAATGCTTTAATCTTTTTTTATGAAATTCTTTTTCATAATTTTGGGTTGGCAATTATCGTCTTAACTCTAATTATTAGAGGTCTTTTAGTGCCTTTAACTCTTCCTTCTATGAGAGCCGCTCAGAAAATAAAAGAATTAGCGCCGGAGTTGGAAAAATTAAAAAAGAAATACGCCGATGATAAGAAAAAGTTAGCGCAAGCTCAAATGGAACTTTATCGTCAGCATGGGGCTAATCCGGCTGCCGGTTGTTTGCCGCAAATTGTTCAGTTAATTATTTTAATTGCCTTATATCAGGCTTTTATCGGAGTTTTGCGGTCGAATGGTGATGTAATCGCGAGATTAAATCAAATTTTATATCCTTCTTTAAAATTAGCTGAAGGGACAATAATTAATACTCGATTTTGGTATCTTAACTTAGCTACTCCTGATGTTTTTCATTTAAATGGTCTTTCCTTTCCTTTACCCGGACTATTCTTAATCTTAGCGGCCCTTTCTCAGTTTATTTCTTCAAAAATGATGATGCCGGAAGTAGCCAATCTCCAAAAAGAGGCGGAAAAAACAGAAACAAAAACTGATGACATGGCTACTTCTATGCAACGACAAATGCTTTATCTTTTTCCTTTAATGACTATTTTTATCGGCTTTACTTTTCCTTCAGGTCTAGTCCTTTATTGGTTTATTTTTTCTCTATCAACTGTTGTCCAACAATATTATATTAGTGGTTGGGGAGGTCTAAAACCATGGATAAACAAGATAAAATTCTTAAAGAAATAACTCAAGAACTATTTGATCTTCTTCAAATGAAAGTTAATTTCACTATTAAAAAAGAAGAAGATGTTTTTATTATCCAATTTAAAACTGATGAACCAGGGGTTTTGATTGGCTATCATGGTCAAGCGTTGGCTGCTCTGCAGCAAATGATAACAATGATAGCTTTTAAAAAATTAGGAGAATGGGTAAGGATTTTAGTTGATGTTGAGGACTATCGGGAAAAAAGAAAAGAGGTTTTAGAAAGAATGACGATGAATATGGCAGAAAAAGTTAAAGTTTCCGGTCAAAGCCAAATTTTACCTCCGATGTCTTCTTTTGAAAGAAGAATTGTCCATTTAGTTTTAGCCAATCATTCAGAAGTTGAAACAGTTTCTGAAGGTGAAGGCGAACAAAGACATGTCGTTATTAAACGGAAAGCTTAAAACTGTCCCCTGTTTTTTGCTATGTTTAAAAAAAAGCTTCATCAGAATTTTTTTTGGTTATTAATACTGCTTTTACCTTTTCAGCTAGGAAAACATTTTTGGCCAAATTGGAGTTATGTTTTAGGTTTAAAAGTTGATTATTTATCTCCTACTCTTTATTTAACCGACATTTTAGTTTTTTTAATTTTATTCTTGTGGGTTTGGGGGATACGTGATAAGAGATATGTAATACGTAAGATATTAAGGAGCTGCTGGTGGGTTTTTACAATTTTTGTTTTTCTTTTGGTCAATGCTTTTTTAGCTCAAAACCAAGGGGTAGCCTTTTATAAATTTGCCAAAATCGTTGAGTTTACCCTGCTTGGATTTTATATCGCTAAGAATCAGTATCCAGTATCTAATTTCGAGCTTCGAGAAACAAGGTTTCCTTATATCCAGTATCCACTTGCCGGGGCAGTAGTCTATTCTTCTTTAATTGCTTTAGGCCAGTTTTTAAAACAAGGTTCTTTAAACGGTATTTTCTGGTGGTTGGGAGAACGAACTTTTGATTTAGCTACTCCGGGAATTGCTAAAACTATTCTTAATGGTCGGTTAGTTTTGCGGCCTTATGGGATTTTTGCTCATCCTAATGCTTTGGCTGGTTTTCTTCTAGTAAGTTTAATTTTATTAAGTAATTGGTCGGTGGGAAAAAATAAAGTAATCAAGTCGATTAAATACTTGGCTTTTATTTTAGGGGGATTAACCATAATTGTTAGTTTCTCTCGCTCGGTTTGGTTTTTGAGTTTAATGGCCGTTTTTTATTTTATAATTCATAAAAATCATTTTCAAAAGAAAAAGCTTTTTTTTATTTCTTCTTTATTTTTTCTTTTTAGCTGTTTATTAATTGTTGTTGTCCCCTATTTTTCTACTAATGAAGCTTTTTCCCAAAGAAAACAATTAATGGAGTCAGCTTTACTAATGATTAGAAATTTTCCTTTGTCGGGAGTTGGCTTAAATAATTTTATTACTCGTCTTCCTGATTATTGGTCTTTAGTCGGTTTTACTTATTGGCTACAACCGGTTCATAATATTTATTTTCTTATAGCTGCAGAAACTGGATTTACCGGATTGATTATTTTTGTTTGGTTTTTAATCTTAACTTATCGTAGATTGTTTAGTCGTTTATTGTCTTCTTATCTAGTCTTAATATTGGGGTTAACAACGGTGTTGTTTTTAGGGCTGAATGACCATTATTGGTTAACTCTTCAACAAAATCAGCTTCTTTTAACTATTGTTCTTGGTTTGTCTTGGTCGAAATTAAGTTAAAGAGCGGGTATAATTGATTTATGCATCTTTCGCAAAAGGTTGCCCTTAATACCATAATCCAAATAGTCACTAAAATCGTTACTGTTTGTTTTGGCTTGGCGACGATGATTTTATTGACCTCTTCTTTGGGTCGCGAAGGTTATGGTAACTACATGTATATTTTAACTTTAGTAACTATTTTTGGTGCTTTTTCTGATTGGGGAACAGCCACAATTGGGGTTAGGGAAGCCTCTAGGGTTAAAGAAAAACAAGATGAAATTTTAGTTAATGTTTTTTTTATCCGTTTAGTCCTAGCTTTTTTTGGAGCCTGTTTAATGATTGGATTGGCTTTTTTGCTGCCGCTAGGGATTTCTAATTATCTGCTTATTCGTCAGGGGATTTTATTAGGTTCTTTAATTTTAATCCTTTTTGCGATTAAGGCTTCTTTTGGCTTAATTTTCCAAACAAAGATGCAGATGCAAAAATTAGCAGTAGCTGATATTTTAGCCAGCGCTTTGGTTTTTCTAATTTCCTGGATTTTTATTAAAATGCATTTAGGTTTAATGGCTTTAATCGGAGCGATATTAATAGCTAATATTGTTGCGGTTTTTACGGTTGGATTCTTAGCTGTTAAGACAATCCGTTTTCATCTCAAAATTGATAGACAATTTATAAAAAATTTCTTGTTTGAGTCTCTACCAATGGGAGCAGTATTATTAATGTTTACGGTTGATAATAAAATCGATACGGTAATGTTGGGCTACTTAAAAGGAGCAGACGCAGTTGGAATTTATGCGGTCGCTTATCGTGTTTATGATGTTTTAATTTTAGGGGCAGCTTATTTAATGAGTTCTTTATTACCGGTTATTTCCCAATACGCGACAAAAGACGACTGGCGTAATAAATTTAAAATTATTTATCAAAAATCTTTTGATGTTTTACTGATAATGGGATTAATAATATTTTTATTCGGTTTTTTTGGTTCCCCATTAATTATTAGGATTTTAACCCTAAACCGTTTTGGAGAATTTTTTGACACGATTTCTATTTTAAGGATTTTATCTTTTGCTATTTTTCTTTCTTATTTTAATCATTTAACCGGTTATACTTTAGTTAGTTTAAAAAAACAAAACTCTTATTTTTTTATAGCTTTTTCTGCTTTGGTTTTTAATGTTGTTTTAAACTTAATTGTTATTCCTTATTTTTCTTATTGGGGAGCGGCGATGATAACTGTAGCTACAGAATTTTTAGTTTTAATTGCTACTAGCATTTTTATTTATAAAACAATTGGTGTTGTCCCTTCTTTATTTGGTTTTCCAAAAACTTTAATGCAGTTAATTAAACAGAAAGGTAAAATTTTTTAAATGACAAATTTAGATGGAAAAAATGATTTAATTATTTTTACTGATGGAGGTGCTAGAGGTAATCCCGGGCCGGCGGCTATTGGTGTTGTCATTAAAAACCAACAAGAAAAAATCTTAGCTAGTTTTGGGAAATATCTTGGACCGACAACTAACAATGTCGCTGAATATCAAGCAGTTATTGAAGCCTTATCTTGGTTGGTTACCAATTTAATTGATGAAACAGATAAGAGAAAAATAAACTTTTATTTAGACTCTAAATTAGTTGTTTGCCAACTGAATGGTTTATATAAAATTAAAGATTTTAAATTGAAAAGTTTAATTGTTAAAACCAGAGAGTTAGAAAAAAAAGTTACTGCTAAAATTTTTTATAATTTTATTCCTCGGTCAAAAAATTATCAGGCAGATAGTTTAGTCAATCAAACTTTAGACAAAGAAACTTATTAGTTCTGCTTTTCACATTAGTTATGTAAAAATTGAATTTATGAATGATAAAATTTTTCACAGAGTTGGCGAGAGTCAAGAAAAACCTTTAGTTTTAATTGTTGGCGGAGAAAATTTTGTCAATGAATTTTTAAACAAAGCTTTGCTTTTGTACAATTGCCAATCAATTTCTTTTACTAGAAATTTAGATTTAGAAGTTTTTAAAAAAGGCAATTATGTTTTTTGTTTTCATCAAAATTGGGTTTTAATCAAAGAAGTTCTTGACTCTGTTTCTCCACAAGCGAAACTTCTTTTTGCCTTGCCATCATTATCAGAAAAAGATTCTTTAGAAGATAAAATTATTCAGTTATCTTTTGAAAAAAAACTTAATGTTAGAATCATTCGTTTTGCTTATGTTTATGGTCCGGGGATGGTTTTAAAGGAGTACCAAAAATTCTTACATTTAGATGGGACGATAAAAGAAAAAGCGATTTTTATTTCTGATTTTATTTATGGTTTGTTAAAAGCTATGTTTGGTAATGGAACTAAGGGTAAATCATTTTTTCTTTTAGAAAATAATAAAAATCTTGGTTGGCAAACTAAAGTTGATCTAAGTCAAGGGTTAGAGGAATTAGAGAAATCCTTTCAATTAAAAGACCAACCGAAAAAAGAAAAATTAGAAATAAAAAAGCCCATTTTGCCAAAAGTTTTTTCCAAAAAAGCCGTCATTTCTTTTTTAATTACTTTACTAATTTTAGCAATTTTTTACCCTTTTCTTTCTTTAGGTTTTTGGAGCCTTTTAGGCGTACAAAATTTAAAGCAAGCGAAAAATTCTTTAACTCAAGGGAATTTATTAAAAGCCAGCCATCAGGCTGATACGGCCTTAAATTCTTTTCAGAAAAGTGAAGAGCAGTTAGGGCAAATAACCCCACTTTTAAACTTTTTCAGTCAGGAGAAAACAACACAATTAAACAAATTGTTAAATTTAGGAGAGACGGTTTCGGAAGGTCTTGATAATTTTTTACAGGCGACATTGCAATTAGAAGGTCTCCTAAAATCTATTTTTCAAAAAGAACCGTTGTCTATTGATAGCTCAATTAAAGAGATAAAAATTAATCTGGACCAAAGTTTTAGCCAACTTTCTTTAGCAGAAAGCCAAATAGGTGATCGGCCGGAGAAAGAACAATTAAAAGAAGCTAGAGATCTTATTCTTCAAGCCAGAAAGGGGATTGAACTTTTGCCTTCATTAATTGGTTTAGAGAAAAAACAGACTTATTTAATTCTTTTCCAAAATAATAGTGAGTTACGGCCGACCGGTGGTTTTATCGGTAGTTTTGGTCTTTTAACTCTTGATGAAGGCCAATTAGTGGATTTTGAGATTAAAGACGTTTATAGCGCTGATGGACAATTAAAAGGTCATGTTGAGCCGCCGGAAGATTTGAAAAAATATTTAGGTGAAGCCGGTTGGTATTTTCGTGATTCTAACTGGGATCCTGATTTCCCTTCATCAGCTTTGAAAGCAGCTTGGTTTTTGGAGAAGGAAACCGGTCGAAAAGTTGATGGGGTAATTGGCGTCAATTTGTTTTTAGCCCAGCGGATTTTAAAATCAATCGGCGAGATAGAACTACCTGATTATCAAGAAAAAATTAATGCTGACAATTTTTTTGAAAGAGCTGAATACCATTCGGAGATTAATTTTTTCCCAGGTTCAACTCAAAAGCAAGATTTTTTGGGCAGTGTTGCTCGTGTTTTGTTTGAAAAAATTAAACAGGGTGATCAGAAAATTTGGTTTGGCTTAGCTAAAAATTTATTACCTTCTTTAAAGGCTAAAGATTTAATTTTATGGTTTTATGATGATAAAGCGACACTGATCGCTCAAGAGTTGGCATGGGGAGGAGAGATAAAAAATGTTAGGTGCCAGGTAACAAACACGAAGTGTTTAAATGACTATTTAATGGTGATAGAAGCAAATGTTGGAATTAATAAAGCCAATTACTTTTTAAAAAGAAGCCTTTCTCATCAAATAAAAATAGAAGAAAATGGAGATATTAAAGAAACTTTACGTCTTGATTACCAAAATACATCGCCTTCAGAAGCTTTTCCAGCTGGTCGTTATAAAAGCTATATTAGACTTTATACTCCATTAAATAGTAAATTAATAAGCTTAAAAGTTACTAATAATCAAACAGGGCAGGTAGAAGAAATTACCGATAGAGAGATAAAACAAGATCATAACTATCAGGTTTTTGGATTTTTAATAGAGGTTCCAATTCAAGAAAAACGTTCAGTAGAGATTGTTTATCAGTTAGATGAAAAATGGGAATCAGAGATTGGTCATTATTTATTTTTTCTACAAAAACAACCTGGGATTCAAGATGAGAGTTTTAACTTTTGGCTTCAACCGTCAATAGGTGTTACAGCTTTGGTCGATAAATTAAAGTTTGCTCAAACAACCGAAGGACTTTTTCTCAGTCCTAGTTTTGATCAAGATTTAGTCTTTGAATTTAGTCTTATAAAATGATAAGATAGTTTTATGACTGTTAAAAGAGAAAAAACCAAATTAAGCGTTGAAAAAAGAAAGACTGTCGGTCGGGAAGTAAAATTTCTTCGCAGAAAGGGGATTTTACCGGCTAATATTTATGGTAAAAAAATTAAATCTTTAGCAGTCCAACTTTCAGCCAAATCTTTTTTACCTGTCTTAAAAGAAGTTGGTGAAACAGGTTTACTGGAATTAAAAGTTACTGATGAAGAAAATGTTCGTCCAGTTTTAATTCATTCTGTTCAATTTCATCCTACCAGTGGCGAGCCATTACATGCTGATTTTTACCAAGTTGATTTAAAAGAAAAAGTAACGACAAAAGTCCCGGTGGAATTAATTGGCGAATCTTTAGCAGTTAAAGATAAAATTGGTATTTTAATTCAACCTTTGTCAGAGGTTGAAGTTGAAGCCCTACCAGCTGATTTACCAGAAAAAATTGAAGTTGATATTTCCGGGCTAAAAACAATTGGCGATACTATTTTAGTAGAAACAGTTAAAATTGCCGAAGGAATTAAAATTTTAACTGATGGTAAAGAGGTTTTGGCAAAAATAGAACCGCCAGCTAAAGAAGAAGTTGTTATTGCTCCAGTTGCAGAAGAGGTAACAGCTGAAGGTGGTGAAACGGAAAAAGCTGGTGAAGAAACACCTAAAGCAGGAGAAAAGAAACCAGAAGAAACTAAGACTGAGTAAAAATTTCTTTTAATTTTTGGCTGGTTATAAAATTAGGATCAATTTCCAAGGCCTTCTTCAAATAAAAATTTGCTTTTTATTTTTGTGAAAGCTTAAAATTAAGAACTGCCAGTTGAAGATAGCCATCGCGATAATCCGGTTTAGCTTCTATAATTTTTTCCCAAGAAGAAATAAGCTTTTTAATATCTTGAGGATCGGATAAATTTTTTTCTTGCCATATTCTTTCTAAATTTACATTTGTTCTTTCCTCAAGAACTTTATTGTTTGCTAATGAATAGTGATTTATTTGTTTTGTCAATAATAAAGTTTTTTCTGTTTCAGTAAATTGATGATTTTGTAAAAATTTTTCTGCTAATTTTAAATGGCTTTCCAAATCGTAAGGATTATTTATCAATTGGAGTTTAATTTTTTGGGTTTCATCTTTTGGATAAACAATAGAACCAATAATTAATAAAGTTACTAAAACTATGCCGCTAGGACCTAGCCGGCGTCCGATTCTGGCGGCCATAGGTTTCATTACTCGGTGGATAGCTTGAGTTTTGTTTAAAATCCAAGGATTCCTCTTTTTACTCTCCTGTTCTTTTGCTCCTCGGAGTGAACTCTCGGAGTGAACTCTTTTATTCTCGTATGTCATTTTGGCCATGAGGTGATAATAAGGGGTTTTTGTCCCGACGCTTTGTCTCGAGAATGCTCAACTGAAATATTTTTCATTCGGCACCAAATTTCTTCAGTTAAAAAAGGCATAAAAGGGTGAAGTAATTTTAAAGAAGTTTCTAAAACCTGTATTAAAGTTAATTGGGTTTCATCTCTTCTCTTTTTACTTATTTCCAAATACTGGTCACAAAAAGTGTGCCAGAAAAAATGATATATAGTTTCCGCTGCCAAATCAAAACGATAACGGTTAATAAAACTAGTGACTTTTTTAATAACTTTTTCTGTTTCTTCCAAAATCCAAATGTCGTCTTTATGTTTTCCTATGCTCTTTGTTCTTTGTCCCGCGGAGCGGGATCCCGCTTCGCGGGACACTATGTTCTGCTGTTCGTATGAAAGAATAAACCGGCTCGCATTCCAAATTTTATTGGCAAAATTACGATAAGCTTTTACTTTGTCTTCAGTTAGAGAAAAATCATTTCCCGGAGCATTTCCGACAATTAAAGCCATTCTTAAGGCATCCGTTCCATATTTTTGGGTTAGTTCCAACGGGTCTAAACCATTGCCTTTAGTTTTGCTCATTTTTTGGCCTTGTTTATCACGAACTAATCCATGGAGATAAACGATCTCATAGGGGATTTTACCGGTTAAAAATAGACTCATCATAATTTCTCTGGCTACCCAAAAGAATAAAATATCGTAAGCAGTTTCTCTGACTGTAGTTGGGTAAAAATTTTCTAAATCTTTGGTCTTTTCAGGCCAGCCTAAAGTGGCAAAAGGCCAAAGTCCTGAAGAAAACCAAGTATCTAAAACATCAGTTTCATCTTCAATTGGAATTTGGTGTCCCCACCAAAGTTGGCGGGAAATACACCAATCGCGAATGTTTTCCATCCAATTTAAATAAACTTTTTCAAATTTTTTGGGAATGATTTTAATATTGCCTTTTTTAATCGCTTCAATAGCTGGTTTAGCTAACGTTTTAGTTTTAACAAACCATTGTTTAGATATTAAAGGTTCAGTAATTGTTCCACATCTTTGGCAATGGCCAACTGCGTGTTGAAATTCCTGAGTTTTTTCTAACAATCCCTGTTTTTTTAATTCAGCAACAACTTTTTCTCTAGCTTCATTAACAGTTAAGTTTTGATAATCTCCGGCTAAAGAAGTTAAATGGCCCTTGGTGTTAATTACGATTAGTATTTCTAGTTTATGTTTTTGACCGATTTCAAAATCCAAAGGATCGTGGCCGGGAGTGATTTTTAACGCTCCGGTACCGAATTTTAAATCAACGGATTCATCGGAAATGATAGGAATTTTGCGATTAGTTAATGGCAAGGAAACTTTTTTGCCAATTAATTTTGAATAACGTTTATCTTTAGGATTAACTGCGACAGCGACATCAGCAAACATTGTTTCCGGCCTAGTTGTGGCAATGGTTATGGAGCCGTATTTTATATAATAAAGAATTCCTTTTTCTTCCTGATAATCATTCTCTAAATCAGATAAAGCGGTCTGGCATTTCGAGCACCAATTAATAATCCTTTCACCTTGATAAATTAAACCTTTTTCATAAAGTCTTTTAAAAGCTTCTTTAACTGCCAAGGATCGTTTTTCATCCATGGTATAGGCTTCGTGTGTCCAATCTAGAGAAAAACCTAAAGATATTAATTGATTTTTAATATGGCTTTTTGATTTATCAGCAAAATCTTTAGCTCTTTTTAAGAATTCTTCCCGGCCGATATACTGTTTATTAGTTCCTTCTTTTTTTAATTGTTTATTGACTAGGTATTCTACAGCAATAGAAGCATGATCAAAGCCCGGTAACCATAAGGTTGGCTCACCCAACATACGATGATAGCGGATCATTAAATCTTCTAAACAATAAAGAGCATGGCCTAAATGAAGTTCGCCGGTAACATTGGGCGGGGGGAGAGTAATCACAAAAGGTTTTTGAGACTTTTTCTTTTTATCAAAAATTGGTTGAAAATAATTACCCTTTTCCCAAAATTGATAAATTTTATTTTCCGTTTTTTGCGGTTCGTAATTTTTTTCCATCTTGTCTTAAAATTTTATCACTTCTTCGATTTCGAGGCTAGAGTCAGCTTGGATTTTTTGCCAAGGGACTGGCTCAAAATTAAAAAAAGCACAACTGGCCACAAAAGTGGCATTATCAGTGCAAAATTTTGGCTCAGGAATAAAAAGAGGTATCTTTATTTGCTGTTTTTCTAAAGCTTCTTTCATTTTTTCTTTTAAGCGGGGATTAGCCGTAACTCCACCAGCTAATAATAAAGAGTTAACTTGGTTTTGAGAAACAGCCTTTAGAACTTTTTTAACTAAGACATCAGTAACCGCTTCCTGAATTTCGTAAGCAATTTCATAAGTATTTATTTTTACTTTTTTATTTTCTAATTCTTTTATCCTGCTTAAAAGGGCTGTTTTTAAACCGGAAAAAGAAAAATCAAAATTATCGTCGTTTATCATTGGTCTGGGTAATTTAACTTTGTTCTCTGTTTTATGTACTATGTACTTTGCCGCTGTGGCGGCAATAGCCGGGCCGCCGGGATAACCTAAATTTAATAAACGAGCGCATTTATCAAAACATTCACCAGCGGCATCATCTCTGGTTCCGCCCAGCCATTTTATCTGGCTATGATTTTTCATTAAAATTAAATCGGTATGGCCGCCGGAAACAACTAACCCAATAGCAGGAAAAACTGGACACTGACATTCTGTAGGAATCCCGCAAAGCGGGCTACTGGATACTGGATGCTCGCGAATGAAATTCGCGTACAGGTGGGCTTGTAAATGATTAATCGGTACAATCGGTTTTTTCCAAAGATAAGCTAAAGTTTTAGCAGTTTCGACGCCAATCAATAAACTGCCGATAAGACCCGGACCGCTGGTGACAGCTAAAGCGTCTAAATCTTTAGGTTTTAGTCTGCTTTTTTCTAAAGCTTCTTTAATCGCAGGGACAATATATTTTAATTGTTCTCTGGCAGCAATCTCCGGAATAATACCTCCGGTTTTTTGATGAAGTTCAATTGAAGAAGCAACGATGTTAGATAAAATTTTTCTCCCATTTTCAATAATTGCCACGGCCGTTTCATCGCAACTGGTTTCAATTCCTAAAATAATCATTGGCCGGTCCCTCTTAAATAAACTGATTGCCAAGCACGATAATTAGAGTAAAAAGTTTGTTTTTGAAGAATTTCTCCGCTGCGTTCTACTTGATAATCAAAAGAGACTTTAGCTCCCCAAGCTTGCCAGTCAACTTGCTTAACTGTGCCTTTAGGTAAAGTAGGGTCATCCTGATATAAATCCGGCGGTGGAGAAGTTTGATCCCAGATTCTGGATTTGCTTAGAGTCACTTTTCGCCCGTCGTTAGTACCATAAAATTCATAAGTCAGCATTTTCTTTTGTAAATCAATATGAGTTTGTAATAAAAGATAAGCGGGAGTATCATTTTTAATTTTTAAATCAGCCGTTGGATCAAAAACAGTTGCGTCTATCCCAACCGGTGAATTTTGTTCATAATAACCTACCCGATAAGCATGAGCATGACGTTCAATAATCGGCAAACCGGCTTGAAGAGCAGCGCGAAAAAGAGTCGTTGAAGTTTGGCAAACACCGCCGCCGTCACCTAAGATCGTTCGTCCTTCTTTAATAATATAAGCTTCTTTATAACCAGTGCTGGCAGAAACATCACCTAAGTTTTTGTTAAAAGAAAAAATTTCCCCTGGCGGAATTAATATACCGTTAAGTTTAGAAGTCGCCAATTGAATATTATGAATGCGGTTGACAATGGAACCTTGGAAATAAGAAACACCTTTACCGAGTAATTCTTTAATACCTAAATTATTAACATCTGCAGTTTTAACTAAGGGTGGAGTTCTAGTTAATGGTAATTTAATTTCTTGAGGGGTTTCTCCTCTCTCAATTTGCTCAAGACTTTTAGTAATTAAGTCAGTAGTCTTTTTTTGATCAAGAGTTAGTCCATCTTTAGCCGGTTGAAACTCTGTAGCTCGGCCCCCATTAAATTGGAAAGTGGCATTTTCCGGTAAACGGTTAACAGTTAGCGCTAGATTGGCTGTCCAACTAGCAATTTTTTCTTGAGCAAATTCGTTTTTAAAAGAAAGGAAACCAATTAAGTCATTTTCTTCAAGTTCCCACTTATTTTCTTCAGCGGTGATGACAATCTTTTTGTTTAAAAATTTTTCTGCTCGCTGTTGAGTATTTTTAGTTTCTTCGTTAGTCAAAGAAGGGGAAGTTTCAATTAAAGGGAGTTCAATTGAACTGAAATCAACTTCTGCTAAATGATTATTAACTAAAGATAATAATTTTCTTTTATCTAGCTCCTGACCGTCTTTGCCCGATTCAATAATAATCTTTGGATTTTCTTGGGTCCGATCAATTTTAATTGTTGGTTCAATGGCTGGAATAAAAACCTGTGAAGCGATACTGGCAACTTGCGATTCTAAAGAATCTTGATTTAACTGATAAGCTAAAGGTAAATTTTCTTCTTTGAACCAAAGTTTAAATTTAGTTTTAAGATCTTTAATTGTACGTTTTGTCCTGCCGATTTGATAGGCATTTTGGACAGTTTTTTCTAGATCATAACTAAAACTAATCTCTTCAAGATTAATTTGCCATTGCTGTTTGGCAGCAAAAAGATTTAAAAAAGAGGGTGTTTTTTGTAGATTTAATTTTTGGTTTATTATGTCAATAGCTTCGGAAACAGTTTGATTACCGACGATTTGATTTAAAATTTTGACTCCTGGATAAATTTTTTGCCAATAAGCTAAATGATAGATAAAAATAATTAGACACAAAAAAGCTAAAAGGTAAACTAAAGTTTGTTGCCACCAATTTTTTATTTTAAAATAAGATTTTAATATTTTCTTTTTATCTGGTTGCATTTTTTTACTCATTTCGTCTATGATAACATTAGTATAACAGACAAATTTATTGGGGAACTTATATCATGCCTGACCAAAGTTTTTTTCCGTCAAAAGATTTAACGAGTTCTTTTCCTGCAGAAGAAAAAGAAACTTCTTTACCGCCTAAAGAAGAAAAACCTCTAGTTGAAAATGATTTTCCGCAACCTTCTTATCAAGCGCAACCAATTTTTCCTGAGACAAATAACTCTTCTACGCAGGATTTTGGAAAAAATTTTGAGGGAAATGCTCAAAATTTTGGGACGGAAGAAAAAAGTTTTTCTTCACCGGAAGAAGCAGCCGCTAAATTAATTAACGAGTCTAATGATTTTAATTTGAATGAGAAGCCTAAGTTCGGTTTTAAAAAAATTCTGACAATTTTATTAATTTTAATAATCTTGGTTTTTGGTGGTTTTGCTGTTTTTAAATTATTAATTCCTCGTTTACAAAAACAAAAACAAATAACTTTGACTTATTGGGGTTTATGGGAGCCAGAGAATGTTATGAAAGAAATTATTAGTGAATGGGAGAGTAAAAATCCTAATATTAAGATTAGTTATTCCCAGCAATCTCCGAAAGAATATCGGGAAAGATTACAGTCCGCTTTGGCTCGTAACGAAGGTCCGGATATTTTTCGTTTCCATATTACTTGGTTACCGATGTTAAAAAATGAATTACAAGCTGTTCCCACAGAAGTAATGAGTGCAACGGAGTTTGAGAATACTTTTTATCCGGTGGCTAAAGAAAATTTGCGTTCCGGGACTTCTTTTTTAGGTTTACCCCTTGAGATTGACAATCTAGCTCTTTTTTATAATCAACAAATTTTTCAAGCTGCCGGTAAAACACCGCCAACCACTTGGGATCAATTAAGACAACTAGCTTTGGACTTGACAGTTCGGGATGAAAGCGGCCGAATTCAAACGGCTGGTGTAGCTTTGGGCAATACCAGTAACGTTGACCATTGGTCTGATATTTTAGGATTAATGATGTTACAAAATGGCGTAGATTTATCTCAACCAACCGGAAATTTAGCTGAAGATGCTTTAACTTTTTATACCATTTTTAATAATGTAGATCGAGTCTGGGATGAAACTTTACCTGTTTCAACTTTGGCTTTTGCTACCGGCAAAACAGCCATGTATTTTGGCTATTCTTGGGATGTTTTTGAAATTAAAAATATTAATCCTAATTTAGATTTTCGGGTAATTCCTGTTCCGCAATTATCCGGGACAGATATTGGCTGGGCTTCTTTTTGGATAGAAGGCATTGGTAAAAGGAGCTCTCATCAGCAAGAAGCTTGGGCTTTTTTAAAATTTTTATCTTCTAAAGAGGAACTTCAGAAACTTTATCAAGCTCAGTCACAAGTACGATTATTTGGTGAACCTTATGCCAGAACCGATATGGCCAGTTTATTAACAAATAATAATTTAGTGGCTCCTTTTATAAATCAAGCGGCTAAAGCCAAGACTTGGTATCTTTGCTCGGGGACTTTTGATAATGGCATTAACGATAAAATGATTAAATATTACGAAGACGCAGTTAATGCTTTAAACGGTGGGTCCGCAGCTTCAGATATTTTGAAAACAACCAGTCAAGGAGTCAAACAGCTTCTTTCCCAATACGATTTGGGAAATTCAAAGTAAGAACCTATCGAAACGATAGAACCTTGTTTCTCTCCGCTAACTGGCGGATCAAAATAGAAAAAAAATTTATGGTCGAGTTTCAGGAAAAGATTTTAAAAACATTAGCCTATGCTGATGTTTTTGCTTACCCGTTAACTTTGGAAGAAATCCATAAATTTTTAATAAGTGATACGGGCAACGTAAGACGTGAGACGCAAAACGAGATACGGAAGCAATTAAATGAAGATTCTTATCTTGTATTACATATCACATATCACGATGGTTTTTATTGTTTTAAAAACCGCCAAAAAATTATTCAACAAAGACTTCAACGATTTAAATGGAGTCAGGAAAAAACCAAAATAGCTCAGGAGGTTGCTAATTGGTTAAGATTAATCCCTTTTATTAAAATGGTGAGTGTTACTGGTAACTTAGCTATGAAGAATGCTGATGAAAATGACGATATTGATTTACTGATTATTACTGGGCAAAAAAGACTTTGGTTAACCCGCTTATTAACAATTTTTTTAATAGAATTAGTTTCAAAGCGAAGGCGACCTGGAGATAAAAAAGTTAAGGATAAAATTTGTCTTAATATGTTTTTAGACGAAAAGCATTTAGCTTTTCCTAAATCTGAGCAAAACCTTTTTACAGCCCATGAAATTTGTCAATTAAAAATTTTATGGCAAAGAGAAAAAGTTTATCAAAAATTTTCAAAGGAGAACCAATGGTACAAAAAATTCTTACCAAACTGGAAATCGTAGCTAAAAATTGGCAATTAAAATATATGGCCTCAAAGAAAACTACAGAAGTAATTGAGGAAGGTCGTTTACTTTTTCATCCAAATGACTGTCATGTTTCAATTATGTTAGAATACAAAAAAAGATTAATTAAATTAGGTTTAAAAAGGTGATTTGGTTTTTTTCTCTAATTAGCGTTTTTATTATCAGTTTAATCTCCTTTGTTGGTGTTCTGTTTTTATGCCTTAAAAAAGAAGTTTTACAAAAGATTTTATTCTTTTTAGTTAGTTTTGCAGCCGGAAGTATGTTAGGCGGAGCTTTTTTCCATCTTCTGCCTGAGGCGGTTAATGATTTAGGAACTGGTTTCAGTTTTTCTTTTGCGGTTATAGGCGGCATTCTAGCCTTTTTCATTTTGGAAAAATTTATTGCCTGGCGTCATTGTCATATTCCAACTTCAAGTCAGCATCCACATCCGGTAGTTTTTATGAATTTAATTGGTGATGCCTTTCATAACTTTATTGACGGTGTGGTCGTGGCCGCTAGTTTTATGACAAGTTTTTCTTTAGGTTTAACTACCAGTTTAGCGGTTATTTTTCATGAAATCCCTCAGGAAATTGGAGAATTTAGCGTTCTTATTCATGGCGGTTTTACTAATAAAAAAGCCTTGTTCTTAAACTTTATTTCGGCATTAACAGCTGTTCTGGGGGCCATTTTAACTTTAGCGATTGGAGCCAAAATTATTATTTTCAGTAAATTAATTATCCCTTTTGCCGCCGGTAATTTTATTTATATTGCTGGTTCTGATTTAATTCCAGAGCTTCATAAAGAAACTAAAATTGGCAAATCATTCATTCAACTTTTAGGTCTGCTTTTGGGGGTTGGCCTAATGTTTCTTTTGACTTTAAATGAATAAATTTTTTATTTGACTTTTGCTTCTTTTTGACTTATATTCTTCCTACTTAGTTTATTCAGTAAATTTTAGGTTTTCTAAAAGCGGAAATCCCAACAATTTGCTTTTAAAATAAATTTTCAGTGTTCTTTAACTTTTTAATAATTTTACTTCAAAAGAGGTGATTAAAGTGCGTGATTCAATTATGTACAAAAACATTCCCTGCTGGTATGAATTATCCTTTGAGGAAAAAATACCGGCAATTATCCTAAGAGTCCATAAAGAATTTATTGAAAATCTTCATATTAATTTACAAAATCATTACACAATGAAGACTTTAATGGATAAGTTTAAGTTTTCTGAATTCGCCAGTGATTTTAATGGAGATATTGGTTTTAATAAAGTTTTTAAACACCAAGGTGAAAAAGACAACTTTATTGAGTTTTTAATTAAAATACCCTCTTCTAAAGAAGGAGCCAAGAAGACATGCCATTTTTGTAACGGATCAGGGTATGATAAATACTTGAAAAAAAAGTGTGCTTTATGTGATGGAACTAGTAAAGAATCTATCATAGACTGGGATCAAGTCCGTGCTATTTCCGCTAGTTTTACCTTTTTTACTACTTTTTTGGAATTTCCTGAAAAAGAAACATCTGCATCTTTTTCTCAACTAATGACTGTTCGGACAGTGACTACTAAAGGAGGTCAGGGTGGTTCGCTATATGGAAAGATCAGCATTCCTTTTAAACAATGGCTAATGTCTTTAAGTAATGATGAAATTGACATCCCAGAAGTTAATAACGCCATGCAGATTGCTTACAAAAAAATGTTCACACTCACTGATTATGAGAAAAACAAGTTCTATACCTTTAAAAGGGGTAAAGGCAGATTTACGACATCTTGTCCAGGTGATGCTTGTGGTTTAAACCCAACTGATTGGTCTGATGATGAAGGAAAAGGTTATAGATTTAGTTCTAATAATGCTGATAATTCTTTACAGCAGATAACCCTTCTGGCAGGTTTAATTAAACTTTATGAGTTAGTGAAGAAAACAATCTGTAAATAATCTTATTAACTTAATATTTTTGTTTAAGGAGAAGGAAATGAGAAAGTATGTTTGTAATATTATACGGGACTGTATAGGAACATCTGGTTTTTTATTCGTGGTTTTAGTAATTGCTTTATACCTTTTAGGTATTTGGAATCCTTTGGTAACGGAGATTGTAAATTCTTCTTTAACTTCAACGATTTTTGTACTAGGAATTGTCTTTATTCTAGCTTGTTTCTGTCTTTATTATCTTGTTAAAGATATTTTTAAATTTAAAAAATTTTTAGCAAGACAAAAAAAGAAAATCATATCTAAGAAAGATAAAGTAAAAGTTATTAACTGAAAAATTTAAATTAAAACCGGCAGGTCTATGTGAATAGCCCTCCGGTTTTTTTATGACTTTTTTCTGAAATCTTCCCTTAAATCCATTAAGATTTGACAAAATTTTTCTCCGGGAATGGTTTTACTATCAGGAGAAATCTGTCCCACAGAATTTTTAAGAATATGAGTAATCTTTTTCTCGCCTGTTTTTAATAGTAAATTTAAAACAGAAGGGTTTTGTTTAAGTTTAGCAGTGATTGCTTTTTTTATTAATTTTTGATGTTCTTTTGAACCAATTTTAAATTTTTTACCTTGGTATTCAAATTCAGCTAAATCCTCTGCTTTTCTTCCGGCTTTTTTGGCTTCAATTCCAAAAAGTTCAGCAATTTTTTCTCTTTCATCACTTCCTTCAGGAAATTTCAATCCCTGCCAAAATCCCTCGACTGATTCATAATGTTTGCCATCCATATCGAATGGAGTATGGGCTAAATTACTTAAAACCTTTTCTGTTTCATTTTCACTAGTAGAATTAACATTAATAATTTTTTCTATTTGATTTTCCAACTGGTTAAATTCTTGTTCTTTTTTCATTAATTAGCCTCTAACAGCTTCAATTAATTCTTTAACTTTTGACGGATCAAAATCTTCAGTTCCTGGTTTGAGAATACTGGTAGCGACTAAAAAACAATCAGCGACTTTTTTAAATTTACCGACATTTTCTGGAGAAATCCCACTAGCAATAGCTAAAGGTGAATCACCAACTGCTTCTTTCATAATTTCAATTTTTCTTAAATCAGGAGCTGAGCCAGTTTGTGTTCCACTAGTAGTGATAACATCCATATAATGTTTAGCAATTTCCGCTACCTTTTTATAGTTGTTGACTTCTCGCTGATACTTAAAGGCAACTCCGCCAAAATATAATCCTTTCCAACCACTTTTTTTCCTAGCCTCACTAATTTTCTCGGCGTTAAGCTGCAAATTTACCTGTTCAAAAATTTCAGCATCATCAACCCAGGCTCCGTTTATATGACTATTTAAATTTTCAAAAACATGAATCGCTCTAAGATCAAGATAGTTAATACCAAGCCAAAAAGTAGGTACCTCTTTTTGGACAACCTCATACATTTTTAATAAATCATGATGGTTCATTCCTTCCATACTAATAAGAAAAGCTCCGTCGGCTCCGTTTTCTTTAGCAATAAAAACATTGTTAAGTGTTTGTTTCTCTGTTTTTACATGAACAACTGGTAAAACTACTTTATTGTTAGAGAAAACTTCTTTAAAATTCATGCTTGAAGTATAGCATAGGAGAAAAGTTAAGAGTTAGAGTTATTAATTAGCTTCTTGACAAGAGCAACCAATCTTTTTACAATAAGCAATTGTTAGTATTGATTGATAATTAATCCCAATGTCAAAAATGGAAAATATTAGTTCTCTGCCAAAATTAAAACCAATGGCTGGTTATGTTTTAATTGAGCCGGTGGAGATGGAAAAGAAGACAGCAACAGGAATTGTTCTTCCGGATACTCATGACGAGAAATCACAAAAAGGTAAAGTTATTGCTTTGGGCGGACCTCATATTACTGATTCCGGGAAAAAAATTGAACCTGAATTTAAAATTGGTGAGATTGTGATTTATAAAAAATGGGGCGGAGATGAAGTCAAGTTTGGAATGATTGGCAAGGAATATATTTTTGTAAAATTTGAAGATATTTTAGCGGTTATTAAGTAAAGTACAATATAAGGACCTGTCGAAACGACAGAACCTTGTTTTTCGGAGACTCAAAATGGCGAAACAAATTAAATATTCATCAGAAGCTAGAGAAAAATTAAAAAAAGGTGTTGATGCCGTGGCTAAAGCAGTAGGAACAACTTTAGGCCCAAAAGGTCGTAATGTGGCTTTGGACAAAAAATGGGGAGCGCCGACTGTTGTTCATGATGGTGTTTCGGTTGCCAAAGAAATTGAGTTACAAGATCCTTTTGAAAATATGGGGGCTCAATTAATGAAAGAAGCTGCTGATAAAACTAATGACGTGACTGGGGATGGAACAACGACAGCGACAATTTTAACTCAGGCCATTGTTGATGAGGGGATTAAGAATATTACGGCTGGAGCTAACCCAATGATTTTAAACAAAGGTATTGAAAAGGCAGCTAATCAGGTTTTAGCCGCAATTAAAAAACAATCCCAAGTTATTAAAGACAACTCTGATAAGATTATTCAGGTAGCGACTATTTCAGCTCAAAATGAAGAAATTGGCAGTAAAATCGCTGAAGCCTTGAAAAAAGTTGGTTCTAATGGAGTTATCACTGTTGAAGAAGGTAAAGGTATGGATTTAGTGATTGATTATAAGGAAGGGATGGAATTTGATAAAGGTTATTCTTCCGCTTACTTTATTTCCAATTCCGATACTATGGAAGCTTCTATTGAAGACGCTTATCTTTTATTGACTGATAAAAAAATCTCCTCTATTCAGGAATTGCTGCCATTTTTGGAAAAATTAGTTAAGATTTCCAAGAACTTGGTTATTATTGCTGATGAAGTTGATGGCGAGGCTTTAGCAACTTTAGTTGTTAATAAGTTAAGAGGCACTTTTAATGTTTTAGTAGTTGAGGCTCCTGGTTTTGGTGATCGAAGAAAAGAAATGCTTCAGGATATTGCTGTTTTAACCGGTGGAACTGTGATTTCTCAGGATATTGGCCGCAAATTAGAAGATGTAACAATTGAAGATTTAGGCCAAGCTGATCGAGTTACGGCTGATAAAGATACTACCGTAATTGTTGGCGGTAAAGGTGAGAGAAAAGAGATCGAAAGCCGTATTAAGCAAATTAGAGCAGAATTAGACCGAACAACTTCTGAATTTGATAAAGAGAAACTTCAAGAAAGATTAGCTAAATTAGCTGGTGGCGTAGCGGTTATTGAAGTTGGAGCGGCAACCGAAACAGAGATGAAAGAAAAACAGGAAAGAGTTAAAGATGCCGTAGCGGCTACTAAAGCCGCAATTGAAGAAGGGATTGTCCCTGGTGGCGGCGTTGCTTTGATAACTGCGGCTAAAGCGATTGATTTTAAAGATTTAAGTGGTGATGAGTTGACCGGTGCTAAGATTGTTCAAAAAGCTTTGGAGTCACCGATGAAACTTTTGGCTTCTAATGCCGGTGAGGATGGGAATGTTGTCATTTCTAATGTTAAGAAAAATCCGGCTGGTTTTGGTTTTAATGTTTTAACCGGTGAATATTTGGATATGATTAAAGCTGGTATTATTGACCCGGCCAAAGTTACCAGAACGGCATTACAAAATGCTGTTTCTGTAGCAACGATGATTTTAACAACTGAATGTTTGATTACTGATATTCCTGAAAAAGAAAAAGAATCACCAATGGGCGGTATGGGTGGCGGTATGCC
>JAPLYW010000029.1 GCA_026395335.1 Candidatus Shapirobacteria bacterium | reverse complement strand
GGAATTTCTCCAGTTGTTATAAAATCATATGTTATTCCGCCGATTGTTACCTTGTCGACCCAGCCGACGGTCCCAACACCAGGGCTAACATTATACGAGTTGCCCATGCCCAAAGTCAGATAGACGCGGTCCACCTGCGCCCCGGGATTGGCTGTAGCAACTCCACTTAGCGTCATCAATGAACCAGTGGCGTTACCATCACCATCCATTAGTTGCCACTCGCCAGTAGCCGCGTTCACCGTGTTCCACACACCCGCTGAGTACGACGACGGTACGAACTGGTATTGAGTACCACCTACCAACCTGATTCGCACCCACACTGGATTTGAACCCGATTCGTTCTGGACGTCATAAGCGAGCACTTGTCCAGCGAACGTGGAGATGGCCACATTCGGCACTTTAAAGGCTAAAATACCTTCGTCCCAAGGCTCCGCTGTAACAAAACCAGCCTTGATAATGCCTGCCTCACGCCCACCATAGACGGTCGTATCTCCTGGTGACACTACCGTGCGGGAAGCGTATGGGCCAGTATAGTAAGCGGAATAGACTCCTGTGCCCCAGTTGGCCTGCAAGCTATCCACAAGAATCATCGTGGCTGAAGCAGTTAATCCGAAAACCACAAAAATCGTAAAGTGGTCGAGGCTCGTTACGGAAACTGATGTATCTGTTTTTGTAAGAGTATTTTCTACTTTTGCTGCCGAACCTATGTTTGATAATTCTTCCGCAGATTTTACCTCAACTGCTTCTCCTTTTGAAGATTCCGGAATTGGAAGAGAAAGATTATAAGTAAAGTCGCCATCTTTCATATCCGACGTAATATCGTATGCCTTATC
The DNA here is from genome assembly GCA_026395335.1 of Candidatus Shapirobacteria bacterium. Lineage (GTDB taxonomy): Bacteria > Patescibacteriota > Microgenomatia > PFEM01 > JAPLYW01 > JAPLYW01. The sequence goes on along the minus strand of JAPLYW010000029.1, from coordinate 6,799 downwards.
GGACAACGATCCGGTTTGTTTAATTTGGTCACTTGTAAGAGTAATTTCTTCAATTTTAATGTTGCCTGAAGGATTTGGAAGTCCTGTAAACGTTAATTTTACCCCGCTGTTTTGAGGAGCAATATATTCTTTATCTAGTTCCACTTTTTCAAAAGTCCACTGTGAAGGAGCTTGGGTTGGTATTGGGGCAATTTGTCCACTAGAAGGATCTTCAATTGGCTTTTCTAAATCTAAAGGCGGGCTAGTTTCATTGGGTGGAGCGGAATTTTCTGCAGGTGGAACATTTTCCTCAATTATTGGCGTTGGGGTAACTTCTTCGACTGGAGTTGGGATAACTTCTGTGGGTGCTTCTATGATTGGAGTTGTCTCAGAATTAGGAGTAACTTCAGGAGTTGGGGTATTTTCAGAAACAATGACAGTTTCTTGAGGAATTTCTGTTCCTTCTTCAGCAATAACCGGTTGGTAAGCAAAAACACCGCTAAAAATTTGAAGAAAAAGGGAAAATATCGCAAAAGAAGAGAACCATTTCTGGAGTTTTTTTTGAACTCTTGGCGATGAACAAAAAAGACCTGTCACAATTAAAAATATAACTGGCAGGTGCCCAAATTATACAATAGTACTTTTAGTACTCCGATAATTCTGGCTGTGTCGAATTATATAACCCTATAACATACATTGTCAAGTTATTATAAAAAATGTCAACTGTAACTTTAAAAATCAAAGATAATCAATCTTCTTAACGGAGATAATTGGCGATATTTTCATTATGTTCTTCTGCTGTTTTGGCATAATGCATTTGGCCTTCCGAATCAGAAAGATAGAACCAATAATCAGTTGCTTGCGGATAAACTACCGCTTTAATTGAAGATAAGCCAGGATTACAAATAGGCGTTGGTGGCAAACCTTTATTTTGATAAGTATTATAAGGCGAATTGATTTTTTTATCGGCAGCTGTTGCCACTGGCCACCAGTTATCAAGTTGAGATTTTGAAGTCGAAACTTTAGAATTAGCCAAAGCGTATTGCAAAGTCGCATCAATTTGCAGCGGCCAATCAGCTTTTAATCTTTTAATTAAAATTCCTGCTACAATCGCTCTGGATTCTTCATGCTTGGTTTCACGCTCCACCAACGAAGCCAAAATTAAGGCCTGTTTTTTGGTTAAACCCGATTTAGCCAAAATTTGTTCAAAATCAGCGCTAAATTTTCTTTGGAGATTATTAAGAAAAAGATTTAAAACAGCGGAAGGAGAAGCTTCCATCGGAAACAAATAAGTATCAGGGAAAAGTTCACCCTCATGATTAGTAACCAATTGTAAAAATTGTTTTTGATCAAAATTATTTAAATTAGCCGTTAATCTTTGAGCAAATTCTTCTTTGCGCCAACCTTCCGGAAAAGTTAACCAAATGTCAGCAGTCCCATGAGTCAAAACAGTGACTATTTCTTTAGATGATAAAGATGGTTTTAAACTGAAACTTCCGGCTTGAATTTTATTTTCTAAACCTTCAAAAGAAATCAGCAGTCTGAAAAATAAAGCGTTACGAATTAAGCCTGTTTCCTCTAAATGCTGAGCTACTGAAGATAAACTTTCACCTTTTTTAACAATAAAAGTCTGGCTAACTATTGAGGATTTTTTACTGATAGCAGAATTCGTCCACTGCCACCAGAAAAAAATTCCGCCTAAAAGGATAATTAAAATTAAAAGCAAAATGAGGAATATTTTAAACTTCTTCAAAAAGGGCTCTTCTGTATTTTTTGCTTTTCGTGTCATAAATAAAAATTCGTCCGCATTTACAAGTAATTTTTTCAGTACCGTTTTCCCCTTTTCCCCTCTTACCTTTATTAAGAAGTTTGCCACAACCAACACATTGTCCTCTGGACAAAAGCCAAGCTTGAACTGGAGAAATAATATTTTTAAACATTTTTTTTATCTAACCAATCTTGTAAAATTATTGCTGCTGCAATCTGGTCTTCCTTTTCTTTTCGAAATTTCCTTCTTTTACCAGCTTCTATCATTTTAACAATAGCATCTTGCGTCGTCAAGTTTTCATCTTGAAAATTTATTGGCAAGCCGGTTAATTTACCCAAATCGCTGCCAAATCCTTTAATTCTTTCAACTAACCCGCTTTCCGGCAAACCAATAACTATTTCTTCAATTTTTTCTTTTTCACAAATAGTAACAATTTTATAAGTCACTTCTTTTATATCCTTATTTACTTTTATTACTTTAAACGGCTCAGCCAAATAACCATCGGTTAAAGCTAAACCAATTTTTTTTAAACCATAATCAATTCCTAAAATTTTAGTCACCTTATTAAAAACTTATTAATTTAGTTGTTATTATTAATCTTTTTAAATAAGTTCCTGGAGGTACACAAGTAATCAAAGTTAAATATTCTGAATCATAACGTTGTTCTAAAACCGAAATATTATCCGGGGAAACTTCTTCTATACCGATAACTTCATAATGATATAGCATGCCGTCAAAATCCACAAAAATTTCATCACCTTTTTTAAGAGTCGGTAAAGTTGAAAAAATAGTTTTATAGTTTTTAGGATTGAAGAATTGGGGTAAAACGGAATGGCCAAAAATTATTGTATTCCCATATTGCCCTGGCAAAGCCGTTCCCGGATATTGAATCAAACTATCCATTAAATCCTGACCATCAATATGAACTGTGGCTTTTTCTATTTTTAATTTCGGAATAGAAAGTGAATAATGAGTAATTTTACTGGTTTTGGGTGTTAAATTTGGAGCGGTCGGAAACCAAGTACCTGGTTGGCTATAGTCAACAATAGTATTAGAATCTCCCAAAACTTCAACCGGTGAAATTAATTGTCTATTGTCAAAACTGTGACTTTTGAATTCATAATTTAAAATCGGCCAAAAAACGCTCAAAAGAAAAAATGCTCCTAAAGTTAGACAAACAAAAGGCAAAATTTGCCAAACTTTTGTTTGCTTTTTAACCCAAGCAATTTTTGGCTGTTTTTTAAGATATCTATAAAGCATTTTTATTTATTTCGATCCCGCATAGCGGGAGAGAAACAAAGTTCTATTTATTTTCTACTTTAATTGTAATTCTTTTAAGAACTCTAGGGAAAGTAGCTATTCCTTCTGGCAAACGAGGATTAATTTCTGCCGTAAAAGAATCAACGTGAGATAAATTGCTTAAATAAGTTTCACCAATAACCGGTTTTTTGCCTAATAGATTTTTCCTAATCGTTTCCAAATCTAGCTGGGGAACTAAATTGGCTTTAAAATGAGCTTCAAAAACAAAGATATTTTTTTCTGAAGATTCTTTTGTTTTAAAACTCATTTCTGTTTGATTAGAATCATAACTAAAACCATCAGGAATTAAATTTTTAATTTGTTCTCCTGCCAATTGTTTAAATTCTTCTTCGCTAAAGCTTAAAACCGTTGCCTGAATTTTTAAATTTAAACTAAGACTGTTGGCTTCATCATCAATTTTTTTGTTAAAAGTTTTTTCCGTAATCTGTGTTGTTAAAGAAGTATCTACTAATTTCTTCCCCAAACTTACTTTATTTTTTAAATCTTCAATTGCTTTTTGTTCTAATTCTTTTTGTAAATCAGCTAAAAGTTTTTCCTGATCCGCTTTAGCTACCACTTGGATTTCCCGAGAAGTTCCTTCACTAAAACTGGCTTCGTTTTTAGCGACAAAATCAGTTTTAGCCAAATTACCTACGATAAATTCTGAACCACTAGCTAAATTGCCGTCGCTTCCAATAGCTGTAGCCGTCACGCTAACTTCCACCTTACCGGGAACTTTAATATAATCAGAACCCGCACTTTCCGAAGCAATTGCAACCTTATCATTTAGAGTAAATTTCAAATTACTAGGCCCGATAATTTCTGTTCCGGCCGCTAAAGTTTTTTCTTTATCAGTACGGTTATAAACCGTAACTTTACCTTTAGCTTTATCACCAATTAATTTAGTCCCAGTTGTAATAGCTTCTTTACTTCCTCCAACCACTGTCTCAACTTTTATACCCGGTAAAATTAAATTAGCTCTATCCGGAGAAGTTAAGGAAGGATCAAGTTTAACTTCAAAATCTTTTTCTAATACTTCCGGTTTAACAAAAAGAGTAATAGAAGCTTGCGGTAAATACCAATATAAAAATCCTAGACCTACCATTAAAATGACTAAAATACCTATGGCTAAACCTAAAAATGTTAAGTTTTTATTAGGAGAAAGATTTCTATTATTAACAGAAAAAGCAGGCCAATGAATCGACTTTAGAAAAACCGGAATACTTTTCAAAAAACTAAAATTAAAATTTCTCTTTTTATCGATCTCAAAATTAGGCTTTTCATTTTTTTCTTCCGGCATAAATTTCTTTTCTTCTGTTTCTTCATGAAAGAGAATTTTGTTTTCTAACTCGGCAATATCTTGATCTTTAATGAAACCAAAGGTTGAATCCGGAACTAATTCTTCTTTAGGTTTTTCTTCATCAACTTGGTACTGAGGTGTTGTGTTTATTGAAGGATTTTCTTGTGTTTGGGCTTCTTCCAATCCTTTAACTTCTGCCATTTGAGAGGCACTGGCCAAAACAATCGCTTTGATATCAAAATCAGCCGCTAAAATTTCTACTTTAGGCAAATGAAGAAAATTAATTTTTTCTTCCGTCCAAGGCCAGTTAATTAGTTCTTGTCTGGCTTCTTCCAATTTTTCTTCATGATCATAAAGTAAAATTCTGGCCGGAAAAGGCATTTCATGATTAATTCTTGAAAGTCCTTCGGTTAAATCCGCTCCTAAGTTTTCGCTTCTAACTACCAGATTAGTTTGAACAACTTTTCCCTGCTCAACCAAACTAACTGTAATTTTCTTTTTACTCAAACTAACTAAAATAGCATTAAGCGGAACTCCTTCTAATTTTTTTAACCAATGAACAATGGCCTCCGGAACAATCATAAATCCCAAAGGTGTCAGCCCCATTTTTTGAGAAATTTTCTTTAAAATTTCTATTTTTTCAGAAAGAATTTTATTTTGTTCAATCCAGTCAGAGGATAAACCAAAAATTATCTTTTCCGGTTCTTTAACTTCCAATTGAGGCGATAATTTTTCAATAGCTGAAGATAAAGAATTATCCACAGATTCCAAAAGCTCTGATTCTTTTTCCCAATAAGCAATTTCACCCAAACTCATCAATTTACTCTGATCGCCCTCAATTGTCCAAATGGCACTTTTAACCCGATCAACATCAATTTCTAAGGCAAAGAAATATTCTTTTTTTTCAGTTTCGTTTTTATTTAATCTGAGCATAGATTCTTCTCTTACCTGTCCCAATTGCCTCTTCCTTTACTATTTTAACACTACTGATTTCTTTTAAAGAAGTGATATGCGGACCACCGCAGACTTCTTTAGAAAAACTGCCAATGGTATAAACCTTAACTTCCTGGCTGTACTTGTCAGTAAAAAAGGCTAAAGCCCCTTGTTTCTTGGCTTCTTCCAAACTCATTATTTCCACTTTAACCGCTAAATCTTTAGCAATTTGTTCATTAATTAAATCTTCTATCTTTCTAATTTGTTCCGACGTTAATTTTTCCGGATGAATAAAATCAAAACGTAATCTTTCCGGAGTAATATTGCTCCCTATCTGATGAACATGTTCACCCAAAATTTGTCTTAAAGCTTGATGTAAAAGATGAGTGGTTGTATGTAATTTTATTACTTGTTTAGAATGGTCAGCTAAGCCGCCGGCGAATTTTTTATCTAGATTAGATCGTGATTTTTCCTGATGTTCTTTTTGGCATTGAAAGAATTTTTTTTCATCTACTTTTAACTTTTTTTCTTGGGCCAACTCAATCGTTAATTCTAAAGGAAAACCATAAGTTTCATATAAGAAAAAGGCGGTTTTGCCATCAATTTTCTTGGTTTTACCAATTAAATCGCTGGTAATTATTTTATTAAACTCTTTTAATCCTTTTTTTAAAGTTTTTTGGAATTTTTCTTCTTCTTTTTGTAATTGATCTAAAATGAAATCACGATTTGATTTTAGATGAGGATACTCACCGCTACTTTGTTTAATCACTTCTTCAACAATTTTAAAAGTGAATAATTTATTAATTCCTAATTCGTTACCATAACGAATACCATAACGAATTGCCCGGCGGATTAACCGACGGACCACATAACCCGCTTCTTTATTGGACGGATTTACACCATCACCAATAGCAAAAGTCGCCGCCCGTAAATGATCAATAATAATTCTCATCGCCTTTTTGTTTTCTTTTTCGTATTTCTTACCGGATATTTCTTCGATTTGATTGATTAAACCGCTAAATAATTCTGTCTGGTAAACATCATCTTTCCCCTGAAGCATCGCTATCGTTCTCTCCACTCCCATACCAGTATCAATATTTCGCTGTTTTAATTTTTCTACAGTTCCGTCCTTCTGACAGTTAAACTCCATAAAAACATTGTTCCAAATTTCCAAATACTTTCCACAACTACAACCCGGTTGACAATTTGAACCGCAACTTTTTTTACCAGTGTCATAAAACATTTCGGTATCCGAACCGCATAAACCGCTTTCGCCAACAGACCACCAATTATCTTTTTTACCAAAAAAATGAATTCGCGAAGAAGGAATTCCTAAAGACTGCCAAATAGCTGCTGACTCTTCGTCTTTAGGTAAATTAAATTCCTTGTCTCCGGCAAAACAAGTAACAGAAATTCTTTTGGGATCTAGATTAAGTTCTTTGGTTAAAAATTCCCAGGACCAGGAAATGGCTTCTTTTTTCCAATACCCGCCTTGACTTGCGTTCGGCGAGGCAAGATCC
>JAPLYW010000009.1 GCA_026395335.1 Candidatus Shapirobacteria bacterium | reverse complement strand
GACAAGATTGATTTAGAATCATTAACTCCAGGTGAGAAGAAAAAATTAATACCGCAAATGAGAAAAGAAATGAGGCAGGCGGCGGCTGAATTAGATTTTGAAAAAGCTGCTAAAATTCGTGATTTAATCAATCGGATTGACTAAAATTTATGGTTATGTTTTAAAAATCTAATTTTTTTCCCTTTGCTGTTATGAATAACTATCTTATTTTTTATTTTTTCATTCTGCCCGACAGCAAAACCTTCCCCTTGTTTAAAAGGTTCATTTTTTTTTAAAAAATCAGGTCGTAAAAGAATGCCTTCTTCTCTGTTTTCCATTTTTAATCACTTCTGATACATACCTTGGGTACAAGCTTTTTTCTCGTAACCTAGATGAATATAGGTTGTTTCACCAATAGTTGTTTGTCCGTTTTCTTTAAAAAAGCGACAAGCTACGACTTCATTATTATATTGAAGGTTATGGATCTTTTCTACATCACCCTTAACCGTTTTATAATATTGGCAAATATCTTCTTTGGTATATTCAGTGGCGTCTATTTTATAAATGTTGCCGGTTTTTTCGTAGAAACTTTTGAGACATTGAGAAAGATTTTTAGGAACAATAACATTATCCTCTGTACTTGCCGACTTTTTAATAGTTTGATCACTTTCTTTTTGAGAAGTATTATCTTTACCCAAACGAGCAACAAAAAGAGCAGCAAAGACTACTACAATTAAGGCAATTACTAAAAGCGCTAAATTTTTAAAATCAGGCATTTCATTAGTAATCCTAAGTGATTTTTTGTTGACCGTCTTTTTGATTTTTTTCTTCATGGTTTTCACCTCCTTCCTTATTTTTGATTGTAAGATAAATTTTATTTCTTGTAAACTCTATTTCAGTTTATCATAATTTTTAATAATTTTAAGCAAATCTGCGGGTTTATCAGCTAACCAATCCGGATGATATTTAGTTAAAACAGATTTAGGATTAACTCCCCAAGTAACACTGATAACTCTGACTTTATTTTTTTGAGCGGCAAAAATGTCTCTGGTCTCATCACCGATATAAATAACTTCATCTCTTTTTAATTTTTCTTTTTTCAAAAGTTTTTTAAGTCTTTTAGCCTTACCGAAAAAACCGCTACCACCATCGACAAAGTTAAAATAATCATTAAGCTCATATTTCTTTAGAAACCATAAAACATTTTCTTGGGAATTGGAGCTTAAAATACCTAATGGATAACCAAGTTTTTTTAATTCTTTGATTGTTTTTTTTATTTCCGGAAAAGGTTTAATATTTTTAATAACTAATTTAATTTTTTGGCGGAAAAGTTTTTCCATTTTCGTTAATTTAAAAATAGGAAATTTTAATTCCCTTAAAACTTCTTTGATTTCCCGATGGATTAGGCGATCAATTAATTTTGGTGTAATCTGAGGATAATTTAAGTCTTGGGCAATTTGTATAAAAATTTTTTTAACTTCCGGCAAGCTTTCAGCTAAGGTGCTGTCAAAATCAAAGATAACTGTTGTTTTTTTTAATTCGTTTGGCATAATTCTTTATTCCATAGTCCCCTATTATTATCTTGGGCTTCTTGTTCGGCTTTTTTAAATTGTTCTTTAAATTTAACATCAGGCGGATAGGTAGAGATTTGAGCAAAACCCTGACGAACCAAATAATCATTAACAAAAATTTCTCCGATATAAACATAACGTAATAAACGATCATATTTATCAGTTTCAGAAATATCTTTTTCCAGTTTAACTTCTTTACCTTCTACCAACTTTTTATTTTCTAAAGTAGCTATTTTAGCCAAGCAGAGTTTGACGGGATCCTTATCATCCATTTCCGGAGTATTAATTCCGATATATCGGACTTTTTGGCCGTTTTCAATTTCAATAGTATCCCCATCAATAACCCTTGTAACTTTAAACAGTTGGGTTTGAGCGGGAGTCGAAGTTGGCGTTGGTATTACTTGGGATAAGTTTTTTGAAGTAATTTTTTGGTTACTTTGATTATTTAAAAAACTGGTAACTATTATTAATAAGAAAGCAATAATAGCAACGGGGTTTTTTATTATCTTTCTCATTTTGGATTTATTTTTTCTCTTTACCGCTTTCTAGCTCTAAACTTTTGATTTGCGGTAATGCCGGGCCAGCAATTCCCTGTATACTTCCATATATTCCGGAGACTCCGGTTATAAGTCTATTGACCTGCATTTCCCGAAGTTTCCATTGTCTTTCGGCTACCGCTCTTTCTTTAGATATTTGTTCATTCATTTCCTGGTAAATCATTATCATTCTTTCAACTTGGTGATTAAATTCATGGCTTGTTACAAAATCATAAACTTCTTCTGCTTTGCTTTGTTTATTGAGCTTTATTGCTTTTTCTTTGGCAACATCATACACAGCTTTTCTCAAAAGCTGTGCCAAAGGTTCAATAAAAGATGTCGTTGTGATCCATATACCAGACTTTTCACCTATTTGTTTTTTAAAGTCTTTAGGTAAAGCTTCTGTGATGATTGCCCCCAAATGTGCCTTGTCTCTGCCTATATCTTCTTTTAATTTGGAAATCCACTTTTCATCCCAAGTTTTAGTTCTCTTTCTTTCCCAGAGAATAAGACCGCATTCTGTGCCTCTTTGGGTTGTCACCATTTGACGAACGTCGCCTCCAAGCTCTCCTTTTTTAACTTCAGAGATTTTATCAGTAGGAAAAAGTTTTATAAGAGTTTCTTCTAAATCTAATTCTCCAACTTCTCCTTGAGTTTGCATAGAATTTTGTTGAGATGTCCTTTTTAATTCTTCAATTTGTTTATCCATATCAGACATTTTTTTGTCTTTTTCGAGGTCTTTAAGGCGATGCTCTTCACTAAAACGTCTGGCGGTTTCTTCTTCAACCTTTTTCTTCCCCTCATCGATTCGTCTTTGGGTTTCAAGCTCCAAATCTTTTTCTTTTTCCTCAAGCTTTCTTTTCTCTTCCCGTAATTTAAGTTCTTCCCCTCTAAAATTACTGATTTTAGCTTCTTTTTCCTCAATGATTTTTTTAAGCTCTTGCGTTTCTAAGCTGGCTTTGGTTTCCAATTCTTTACGTAAAACCTTTTCAATTTCTCCACGCGATTCATCCTGAATTTGGATTTTAAGAGCTTCGGAAATTTCAATTTGTTCACCGCATTTG
>JAPLYW010000007.1 GCA_026395335.1 Candidatus Shapirobacteria bacterium | reverse complement strand
TTTTCTAATTCTTAAAAAACAAAAAATTAAGGATAAATGGAGAATTTTTATTTTTGAAGAAACTTTATTTTTTATTTGTTTAACGGTTTGGTCTTTTATTCGTGGCTTTCAGCCGGAAATCCATGGTCTGGAAAAATTTATGGATTTTGGCTTTGTTAATTCTCTTTTACGCAGCCAATTTTTCCCTCCAGCTGATATGTGGTTGGCTGGTCAGAATATCAATTATTATTATTTTGGTCATCTTGTAACGGCTGTTTTAACCAAACTCTCTGGCCTTGATTCGGCCATCACCTATAACTTAATGATTGCTACCCTTTTTGGTCTTTCTTTTACTGCCGCCTTTTCTTTAGAAGGAAATCTGATTTCTTTCGTAATACGTAAGACGAAATATGTAAAACGAAATAAAAATCATTATTTATTAATCATTGCTGGCGGCCTACTTTCGGCCCTCATTCTAACTTTAGGCGGAAATTTTCATCCTCTTTATTGGTTTTTAACTCACCATTTTAGTTTTATTAATTATTGGTATCCGGATGCCACTCGTTTCATTGTTGAACAATTTGGCGCTGCTGATAACACCATTCATGAATTCCCTATTTACAGCTTTGTGGTAGCTGATTTGCATGGACATCTTTTAAACCTGCCTTTTGTTTTATTATTTCTCGGTCTGGTTTTTTCTTTTTTAGTCAATAAAAAATTTACGATTGGCAATATTGTCTTTCCCGCTCTACTTTTAGGAATATTTTATATGACTAATGCTTGGGATTTACCAATTTATTTTTTAATACTAGGCTTTACTGTTCTTTGGTCTAATTATTTAAACTATGGCTATGATTGGAAAACAATTAGTAGAACTTTCTTTTTTATAGCTGGCTGTCTAATATTGACTATAATTTTTACCTCGCCTTTCATTTTTAACTTTAAATCTATCACCAGCGGCATTAGTTTAACCGATTTTCATTCACCAACCTGGATGCTTCTTGTTCTTTGGGGCTTCCCTTTATTAATAACTATTAGCTTTCTTCTCTTTTTAAGAAAAAAAACCAAATCTCAATTGCTGGTTAGCGATTATTTTTCTTTAATTCTTTTAAGCGTTGCTTGGTTTTTAATTATTATGCCGGAGGTTATTTATGTTAAGGATATTTATATTCATTCTTACCAAAGGGCGAATACAATGTTTAAGTTTACTTATCAATCTTTCGTGATGTTTAGCCTTAGCTCCGGTTATATTATTTTCCGTATCTTAACTAGTCTTAAAAAGTATATTTTGAAGATTTTATTTTCTCTTTTCTTTATTCTTTGTTCTATATTTATATTTGTTTATCCTTATTTTGCCATCCATTCTTTCTATGGCTTCCAGAAATATCAAGGATTAAATGGTTTAGTTTATCTTAATAATTTATATCCTGCGGATTATGAAGCTATTTTATGGCTAAGAGAAAATATCAAAGGACAACCCGCAATATTAGAAGCAGTTGGTGAAAGTTACACTGATTTTGCCCGCGTTTCCGCTAACACCGGTTTACCGACTATTTTGGGATGGAGAGTCCATGAATGGCTTTGGCGAGGATCTTTTGATGAGCCGAGTAAAAGGACAGAAGATGTTAAAACTATTTATGAAACCAATAATTTAGAACAAACCAAAGAATTATTAAATAAATATCATATTAGTTACGTTTTTATCGGTAATTTAGAAAGAGAGACCTATCCGCAATTAGAAGAAGTAAAATTTGCTAAAATCGGGAAAAGAGTTTTTGAGAAAAACCAAACTATAATTTATCAATTAAATCCTTAACATGTGTATGAATTGCCTGCCAATCACCACTTGCTGGAATTAAAACCCATTGATTACCATACTTTACTTTTGAAGTTGGCGGATTAATCAGATAGCCATCATTCAAAACTGTTGTTTGAAGCTTATTTTTTCTTAACTTTAAACCAATTTTAGTTAAATTAAGATATTGATCTTGAGGCACGTCCATTTTGATGTTTTCTAAGACTAAACTGGTTAACTGCTTTAGCTTGTTATAATTTAAAATAAATTCCGGTTTAAAAATTTTCTTCTGAAGAGCTAGAATCAATCGTTGCTGTCTTTGAGAACGAGCAAAATCTGTTCCTTCATCACCTTCAGCATTACGTGAACGAACGTATTTTAAAGCTTGTTCTCCATTCATTGTTTGTTTGCCGGCATCAAAATATAAATGTTCATAACGACA
>JAPLYW010000022.1 GCA_026395335.1 Candidatus Shapirobacteria bacterium | reverse complement strand
AATTAGAAATGAAATTAACCATAAAGAATTTAAAAACCCAATTTTTGAATTAGCCCAAATTAAAGATAGAGAAAAAAAACCGGCAAAAAAAAGTAAAAGCTAAAAGCTAAAAATCAGAAGATAATTTGCCGGTGGTTGCCAGAAAATCAAATAAATCCATGCGCTCCAGAAAATTAAAGACAATATTAAAGCCGGCAAAAAATTTTTTCTTCTGGACTTAATTTTAATAATATTTGTTTTTTTCACCTGTGTTTTTATTGTACCACGCCTCCGGCTTGTATAAGTCACCACTTATAATCTAATTGATGATAAAATAAACTATTGTAATGATATCAGAATTTTTTCTCCTCTTAGTCTTTTTTGTTATTGCTCTTTTCGTGGCTGTTTTGTTGATTTTGCGAAAATTAGCTGAAATAAAAAAAATTGCCACTCCTGATGAAACTCTTAAAGATTGGGTTAAAAGTTCCGACCAAAGAAGCCAGCTGATGTCTCAGGAAATTAGTCAACGCTTGGATAACGCCGCTCGGGTTATTGGTCAGGTTCAAAGAAATATTGGTGAAATGTCAGAAATCGGTCGGGGAATGAAAGATCTTCAGGATTTTCTCCGTTCACCTAAATTAAGAGGTAATATCGGTGAGCAGGTTTTAAAAGAGTTATTAACACAAATGTTGCCTAAAAGTTCTTTTTCTTTGCAGTATTCTTTTAAATCAGGTGTGAAAGTTGATGCGGCTATTCAAACATCAGGTGGAATTATTCCGGTTGACTCTAAATTCCCCATGGAAAATTTCCGGCGAATGATGGAATCTTCTTCTGAAGAAGAAAAAAAAGCTGCAGGAAAAGAATTTATTAGAGACGTTAAAAAACACATTGATGATATCGCTAATAAATATATTTTAACTGAAGAAGGAACGATTGATTATGCTCTAATGTATTTACCTTCAGAAAACGTTTATTACGAAGTAGTTAATAATACGGAGCTTTTTGAATATGGTGGTAAAAAAAGAGTCCTACCAGTTTCTCCTACTACTTTTTATGCTTATTTAAAAGCGATTTTAATGAGTTTTGAAGGCCAAAAAATTGAGCAAAGAGCTCAGCAAATTTTGGCTTCAATGAAAGCTATGCAAAAAGATTATGAGAAAGTTGAAGAAAACCTTTCTGTTTTAGGCCGTCATTTGCAAAATGCCTATAACCAGATGGGGAATGTCAGCTCCGGTTTTGGTCAGCTCGGACAGAAAATTACTTCCACTCAAAGATTAGGATTAGACGTTGAGAAAGAAAATAAAGAGTTTAAAAAAATTAAAATAGAAGAATAAAAATTGTGAAAGAATCTTCAGAAAAAAAACTTAATACCCAGCAGGTTGAAGCCATTAAGTACGGTGACGGACCGCTTTTAATTATTGCCGGAGCCGGTACTGGCAAAACAACCGTTATTACCGAAAGAATTAAATATTTCGTTTCTTCTGGAAAAGCTAAGCCAGCGGAAATTTTAGCTCTCACTTTTACCGATAAGGCAGCGCGCGAAATGGAAGAAAGGGTTGATATCGCTATGCCTTATGGTTATTTAGATATGTGGATTGCTACCTTTCATTCTTTTTGTGATCGGGTTTTAAGGCAAGAAGCAATTCACATTGGGCTTAGTTCCAATTATAAATTAATGACAGAGGCAGAAGCAATTCAGTTATTAACTAAAAATTTATTTAAATTTGATTTAAATTATTTTCGGCCTTTAGGTAATCCGACAAAATTTATAAGTGGGATGCTTCAACATTTCTCTCGTTTAAAGGATGAAGATGTATTACCAGCTGAATATTTAAAATTTGCAAAGAAACAAGTAGGGAATATAAAAATTATTAAAGAAGAAAAAGAGAAAACTTCAGAATTAGCTAAGGCTTATCAATCCTATGAAGAAATTAAGATAAAAGAAGGAGTGATGGATTTTGCTGATTTGATTACTAATTGTTTAAAACTTTTTAGAACAAGGCCTAACATTTTAGCTCAATATCAAAAACAATTTAAGTATCTTTTGGTCGATGAGTTTCAGGATACTAATTATGCCCAAAACAAATTAGCAGTTTTAATGGCTGGTAAAAAACAGAATATTACAGTTTGTGCAGATGATGATCAGGCTATTTATCGTTGGCGCGGGGCGGCTATTTCTAACGTCATCCAATTTAGAAAAACTTTTCCTAAAACGAAAATCGTGGTTTTAGTTCAAAACTACCGTTCGAGCCAGATAATTCTAGATCAATCTTATCAATTAATTAAAAATAATAATCCTGATCGTTTGGAGATTAAAGAAAAAATTGACAAACATCTTAAGGCTGTCAGAAAGATAGAACAAAAGCCTGCAGAATTTATTCATGCCGACCGGGTGGAAAATGAAGCGGAGAATGTTGCTAAAAAAATAAAAGAATTAGCAGCTAAAGATTATAAATTTAGCGATATTGCCATTTTAGTTCGTGCCAATAATCATGCAGAGCCTTTTATCAGGGCTTTATCCAGAGCCGGAATTCCTTACCAATTTTTAGGTCCCGGTCAACTTTTCCGACAGTCTGAGGTTAAAGATTTAATTGCCTATCTTAAAGTTTTATATAATTTTGATGACAATGTTGCTTTATATCGAGTTTTATCAATGGAACCTTTGAAAATTGAGCCCCGTGATTTAGTTGCCATTAATAATTTTGCCCGCCGGCAGAATGTTTCTTTATTTGAAGCTTGTGAAATAATTGATAAAATTTTTGTCAGTGATGAGAGTAAAGAAAAAATAAATAATTTTATCCAAATGGTTCATCGCCATTTTGGTTTTTTATTAAAAGAGACAGCAGGGCAAATTCTTTATTACTTTCTTCAAGATAGCGGTTTGTTGAAAAGAATTACTGAGTATAAAACCCCGTTGGAAGAAAAAGCGGCTCAGAATATTTCCAAATTTTTTGACCGTTTAAAAACTTATGAAGTTAATCATGAAGATGCTTCAGTATCAGCAGTAGTTGATTGGATTAATCTTTCCATGGATTTAGGCGAATCACCGTTAGCTAATAACTTTGATTGGTTTGAGGAAGATAAAGTCAATCTTTTAACGATTCATTCAGCTAAAGGCCTAGAGTTTCCAGTAGTTTTTTTGGTTAATTTAGTAGCTGCTCGTTTTCCAACCAACGAAAGAAAAGAACAAATTCCAATTCCGGACGATTTAATTAAAGAAATCTTGCCAAGCGGTAATTATCATGAACAAGAGGAAAGAAGATTATTTTATGTTGGCATGACTCGCGCCCGTGATCAACTTTTTTTAACTGCGGCTGATTATTATGGTGAAGGTAAGAGGGAAAAGAAGCTTTCGCCTTTTGTGCTAGAAACTTTAGGTAAAACACAAAAGGAATTAGAAGGATTTTTAATTGCTAGTAAAAATGACCAGCTTTCTATTTTTGATTTCAAACCGGCTGAAGAAATGTCTGTTCAGGCAAATCGCCAAATTCAGCCGCTTAATTACTTATCTTATTCTCAAATTGAAACTTTTAAAACTTGTCCTTTACAATATCGTTATCGTTATTTGCAAAGAATTCCCGTTTCACCTTCTTCAGCCCAGAGTTTTGGGGATACTATTCATAAAACCCTAAAAGAATTCTGCCAAAGAATAAAAGATGGGGGAAAATTGACAGAGAAAGATTTGTTGAATATTTTAAATATTAATTGGTCTTCCTCAGGATATGCCAGTAAAGCTCATGAAGAGAAAAGTAAGGAACGGGCTAAAAAAATGCTTAAAGAGTTCTTTATTAAATTTGATCCTAAAACTGTTTTAAAAGATTTAGAGCAGACTTTCATGATTAAAATTACTCCCGCTCTGAAGGTTGGCGGTAAAATTGACCGCTTAGATTTAAAAGGCGATAAGTTGGAGGTTATTGATTACAAAACCGGAAAAACTATGGAACAGAAAGATATTGATAAATCTTTACAAATGACGGTTTATGCTTTGGCAGCGACTGATAAGGGTATTTATAATCAAAAACCGGAAAATTTAATTCTAACTTTTTATTTTTTGGATTCAGGTGAGAAAAAATCAACTAAAAGAACTAAAGAACAACTTGAACAGGCAAAAAAAGAAATTATTGAAAAGGCCAAAGAGATACAAGCAAGTTTATTTGAACCAAAGCCAGGAATGCTTTGCGATTTTTGCGAGTACAAGCTTCTTTGCGAAGCTTGGAACTGACGAGCAAAAATTAAGACGAGTGAAGCGAGGCGCCTTTTTGCGAGTACAAGCTTCTTTGCGAAGCCTGGAGCTAAAAAACTGATGACTTTGATTTGAGAAAAATCCAGCGAAGTCTATCGGCTAAATTGAAAAGTTTATAAAGAAGTGGATTAAGAACTAAGTCATAAGTACCAATAAATTCAATCAATTCGCCGCCAAAACCTTCTTTAAAGCGATGGAAACCAATCCAGGGGTCATTAGGGTCAGGATTTGGTCCAGGGCTTCCCCACATATCAAAAATCTTACAATCCATTTTCTGACCAAATTTAATTACTTCCCAAAATAAACCGTAAGGGGCCATAACTTCTTTGTATTCTCTGGTTGAAGCCCCATAAGGGTAATAAAGGACTTGATTAAAAATAAAAAAGATATCGGTTACTAGGGTTTGGTTTTCGTATTGGGCCTTAAAAAGATGAGCAATCCCCGATGGTTGTAGAAACGACCACATTTTGCGGTGATAGTTAGCACTGTGGGCGTAGAATTTTTGTCTTTTAGTGGTTTCGTTTGTCAGTTCTAAATATTTTTCAAATGCTTGGGGAGAATTGTCTTCGCTGATTTTAACGTCATGTTTTTGAGAGACACGGATATTATAACGGGTTTTTGGTTTCATTTTAGCTAAAAGTTCTTCCTCAGTCTGTTGCAAATTAAGCTGGAAACTATATTTAGTAAATAAAGATTTTCCTTTTTGGCAACCATTTTCTAAGAGAAATTGTTCAGTTTTAGTGTCTTTTTTAATGTTAGGTTCCATTTTAATAAAAATTGCTTTTTCTTGCTGGCCAATTTTTTGTAAAGATGCAATCATTAATTTATCCGGTTGGGGTCCGCGGGGAAAATATAAAATACTATAATTTGTTTTAGGGAGAGGATGAACGGTTAACTGAAAGCTACTTATTAATTTCCTGTTATCAAAAACGCCTAAACGAATAACTTTTAAACCGGTTTTTTTTCTGAACTCACCCCATTCCCAAGATTGAAGTGGGTGAATCGCCATTCGATTGAATTGTTCTTTTTCTTCTTCAAAAACTTCTCTAACAAGCATTAAGAAGATTGTAGCATATCTATTAGTTCTGGGGGAATCTCGGCGATAAAGCGGGAGATTTGATTATAAGAACTTTCCCCGAAGTAAAAACGGCGTTTGGCATAAGAAAGATATAATTTTTCTTTAGCCCGCGTCATAGCAACGTAACAAAGTCGTCTCTCTTCTTCAATTTCGTTTTTTCCTTCTAAACTGCGTGCATGAGGGAAGAGCCCTTCTTCTAAGCCAATAACGAAAACAATAGGGAACTCTGTTCCTTTAGCAGAATGGATAGTCATGAGAGTGACAACTTCTTTTTCTTCTCTAACACCGATTTTACCTATTGGTAAATATTCTTCCTGAATTAAGGCGACATTTTCTAAAAATTGGTTTAAATCGGTAAATTCAATAGCGACAGAACGTAATTCTTTAACGTTTTCGATTCGAGCCATATCTTGGGGATCATTAGGGTCATATTTTTCTAAATAGGCAGTTTTTTCTAAAATTTCATCCAACCATTCAATTGTTATTAAATCTTTAGGTTTTGTTTCTAAAAATTGCATGAATTTTTTCATTTTGCCTTTGCCAATTTTTTCGATTCTTTTACCAGCAATTTCGTCTTGGGGATTAGCGCTAAATCTTAAATATGCCAAACAGTCTTTAATTTCCCGACGTTCGTAAAAACGAACACCGCCTACTAAAAGATACGGCAAGCCGGAATGAAGAAGTAATTCTTCAATAATTCTGGATTGAGCATTAGTTCGGTAAAGAATGGCAATCTTTTTTAAAGAAAAATCACTTTGTGTAAAAAGGCAGTTTCTAACAGTTTCAATAATAAAATTTGCTTCATCACGTTCGTCCTTGGCTTCATAAAGAGTAATTTTTTCCCCACCCTTTTTTTCGGTCCAAAGATTAAGAATTGGATGACTGGTATTTTTATTGATTACTTGATTTGCAGCATCCAAAATTAGTTGGGTTGAACGATAATTTTGTTCCAGATTAATAACTTTTAAATTAGGAAAATCATTCTGCAGATTGATTAAATTATGGTAATCAGCGCCTCGCCAACCATAAATTGCCTGGGAAGCATCACCGACCACATTTAAATTTTTCCATTTTTTGGCCAACATTTTTGTTAAAAGATATTGAGCTCGATTAGTATCTTGATATTCATCAATTAAAAGCCAGTTATATTGATTTTGATATTTTTCCAAAACTGTTTTTTCTTTTTGAAAAAGACGGACAGTTTCCATCAATAAATCATCAAAATCTAAAGCATGAAATTGTTTCAAATACTGAGCGTATTTAAGATAAATTCTGGCGGTTGTTTCTTGAAAACTGCCACGTGCATATTGGGGGTACTCTAAAGCCGAAATTAGTTCATTTTTGGCCTGAGAAATTAAAGCCAAGACACTACTCGGTTTGTAAATTTTTGGAGAAAGATCAAATTCTTTTAGGATTTTTTTAATGGTTTCATTTTGATCACTCTCATCATAAATTAAATAGTTTGATGGAATATTTAAAAAATGACCGTTTTTTCTTAGAACCTGAGCGCAGAAACTATGAAAAGTACCGGCAAAAGGCAATTTGGTAGTCAATGGTTGATGATTAGCTACTAACTTTTTTAATCTTTCTCTCATTTCAGAAGCAGCTTTATTAGTAAAAGTTAAAAGCAAAATATTTTCCGGTGCTATCTTCTTTTGAGAAATTAACCAGGCGGCTCGATAAACTAAAGTTCGCGTTTTGCCAGAACCCGGTCCAGCCAAAATTAAGAGCGGTCCTTCGCCAAAAGTAACTGCTTCTTGCTGGGCTTCGTTAAGGTGAGATAGAATGTTATTGTTGGTTGAAGGCATTATTAAATTCTAACATGAGTTTACGTTTAAGAAAATCAATTTTTTGGATCGGTTTTAGTTTATTATTTTTAGGCTTAATAACTTTAGGTTTAAGTTTCTGGCTTCAGCCTCCATCAGGAAGAACTAATTTTTTGGTTTTAGGTATTTCCGGAGGTAATCACAGCGGACCTGATTTAACTGATTCGATTATTTTCATTTCAGTAGAAAACCAAACAGGCAAGGCTTTAATTCTTTCTTTGCCCCGTGATATTTGGATTGCTCCGTTAAGAGCTAAACTGAATACCGTTTACCATTATAAGGGTTTAGATGAGACTAAAAAAATGACAGAAGAAATTTTAGGTCAAAAAGTTGATTATAGTTTAGTTATTGATTTTGAAATTTTCAAAAAAGTGGTTGATTTTTTAGGTGGAGTTGAAGTGGATGTCCAGCGGTCTTTTGATGATTATAAATATCCTATTCCTGGCAAAGAGAATGATTTATGTGATGGTGAGAGAACTTATCAATGTCGTTATGAACATTTATATTTTTGTCGTTATGAACATTTATATTTTGATGCCGGCAAACAAACAATGAATGGAGAACAAGCTTTAAAATACGTTCGTTCACGTAATGCTGAAGGTGATGAAGGAACAGATTTTGCTCGTTCTCAAAGACAGCAACGATTGATTTTAGCTCTTCAGAAGAAAATTTTTAAACCGGAATTTGTCCTAAAGCCTAGGAAAATCCAACAGTTAATTAAGTTAGTATTAGAAAACATCAAAATGGACGTCCCTAAAGATCAATACCTTAATTTAGCTAAAATTGGTTTAAAGTTAAGAAAAAATAATTTTCAAACGACAGTTTTGAATGGTGGCTATCTGATTAATCCGCCAACTTCAAAAGTAAAGTATGATAATCAATGGGTTTTAGTTCCTGAAAGCGGAGATTGGCAAGCAATTCATACACATGTTAAGGATTTAATTGATAAATTATAGTTTGGTTTTTCTCAAAAACTTTTTTCCCGATTTCAGCAAATTTTACTTCTTCTAATTGCGGATAGGTTTCTCTTTCTAAATAACCGATAAAAATGTAACTTATATGATACTTATTTAATAATTCTTTGGTTTGTTCTAAATTATTGGTTTCATAAATAGTTTTAACATCTTCTGTCCTTTTGCTCGGCTCATCAAAAGATCCTCGCCAGAGCCACTCATGGACTCGCCATCCCAAAATAGTCGGTAAACCGGTGTTAGCGGAAACGCGGGCAAAATCAGTGTAACTTTCACCAACCGCTTCTAATATTGCGGGTTGTCCTTTGATATTTTCTCTTAGCCATAAAATAGCTTCATAATCCGCAGGATATAAATTATTAAGATAACTTAAGCCATTTAACCCTTGATATCTCTGTAAGCCATAGAAAGAATGGAT
>JAPLYW010000023.1 GCA_026395335.1 Candidatus Shapirobacteria bacterium | reverse complement strand
TTCCTGGTGGAAATGGTGGAGGTGGACTTTAGACTGATAAGAAATAATAGCTTAATTCTTCGTTTCTTCTTACTGGGTAATTATTTTATTTTACTTTCATCTTAATGATATATTTTCTTGAAGTTAAAAAATATTTGTTGGGAGACTAGGATTCGAACCTAGATACACAGGTTCAGAGCCTGCGGTCCTGCCATTAGACGATCTCCCAATAATGTCTAATTTTACCAAATTTAACCCAAAGTTTCTATCTGGAGTTGGCCTTGACTTTTAGCAAATGGTATGTTAGACTGCTAAAATATGCCTATTCTTCTGGGACAAAATAAAGAAAAAATTTTACCGATAGTTGCTATTCGTGAAGGGGTTATTTTTCCTCACACAGAAACCATTTTAAGTTTTGGCCGGTCCAAATCAATTGCTGCCGTTGAAGCCGCTTATAAAAGCGATCAAATGGTAGCTTTTTTTAGTCAAAAAAATCTAAGGATGATTAATCCCGGACAAAATGAAATTTATCAATTGGGAACTTTAGTAAAAATTGAACGACTTTTATATGTTGGTAAAAATAGTCTTAATGCTTGGATTAAAGGTTTAAAAAGAGTTGAACTAAAATCAATTGAAGCTCAAAATCCCTTTTTAGTTGGTAAAATAACAGAAATTCCGGAAATTACTGAAGATTCCGAAGAAATTAAAAATTTAACTAAAAACGTTATGGAGAGTTTCCAGAAAACGATTAATTTGGGGAAAACAGTTGATTTTATGACGATTATGAAACTAATGGAAGGTAGTCCGGCTAATGAATTGGCCGATCAAATTGCATATATTTTAGATTTAGGGACTGAAGAGAAACAAAAACTTTTAGAAACTTTTTCAGTTAAAGAAAGGTTAATTAAAGATTTACAATCTTTAAACAGCGAAATTAAAATTTTAGAGTTGGAAAGAGAAATCGATTCTAAAGCTCAAAGCCATTTTGATAAATCTATGAAAGAAGCGGTTTTGCGTGAGAGGAAAAGAGCCATTGAAGAAGAATTGGGTGATTTGTCTGGTGAAGATAATGAGCTAAAAGAATTGGAGCAGAAAATTAAAAAAGCCAATATGCCTAGTACGGTAGCTCAAAAGGCTCAAAAAGAATTAAAAAGACTTTCCAATTTAACTCCTGGTCATCCGGAATTTAGTTATATCAGAACTTATCTTGATTGGTTAATTGATATTCCTTGGAAAATTTTTAGTCCTAATAATACTTCTATTATAAAAGCGGCTAAAATTTTGGATGAAGATCATTACGGACTTAAAAAAATTAAAGAAAGAATTATTGAATATTTGGCCGTGATGAAATTAAAAAGTGAAGAAAAAGATAATAAAGAAAAAGGGGAAAAATCCGGAACGACAATTTTATGTTTTATCGGTCCTCCCGGAGTTGGAAAAACTTCTATTGGCAAATCAATTGCCAGAGCTTTAGGCAGAAAATTTTTAAGAGTTAGTTTGGGTGGTATTCGTGATGAAGCAGAAATTCGTGGTCATCGTCGAACTTATGTTGGGGCGATGCCCGGAAGAATTATTCAGGGGATTAAAAATGTTGGAACTGATAATCCGGTTTTTATGTTGGATGAAATTGATAAAATCGGCTCTGATTTTCGCGGTGATCCTTCCGCTGCGTTGCTTGAAGCTTTAGACCCGGAACAAAATAATGAATTTTCCGATCATTATTTGGAAGTGCCCTTTGATTTGTCCAAAGTAATGTTTATTACTACCGGCAATATGTTGGATACCATCCCGCCGGCCTTGCGTGATCGGATGGAGATTATTCAATTCCCCGGTTATACTGAGGATGAAAAATTTCATATTGCTCAACAATTTTTATGGAAAAAAGAATTGTCAGCTAATGGTTTAAGTAAAAGATCAATTGAGATTGCCGATACAGCTATTAGGGAAATTATTCAACGTTATACCCGTGAGGCTGGTGTTAGAGAAATGGAAAGATGTTTAGCTACCATTTGTCGTAAAATAGCCCGTAAAATCGCTGAAGGTAAAAAAATAAAAAAAACAATTATTAAAGAAGATGTCGCTAAATATTTAGGACCAAGAAAATATTCAGAAACTTTAGCCGAGAAAAAAGATGATATAGGAATTTCGACAGGTTTGGCTTATACCCAAGCGGGCGGGGATATTTTATTTATCGAAGTAGCTTTAATGCCTGGGAAAGGTAGTCTTTTATTAACCGGAATGTTGGGTAAAGTTATGCAGGAATCAGCTAAGGCCGCTTTTTCTTATGTCCGTTCGCATTGGCGGCAATTAGGTTTGGTAAAAGATTTTTATAAAAACTTAGATGTTCATATTCATGTTCCTGAAGGGGCAGTTCCTAAGGATGGTCCGTCAGCCGGCGTGGCAATTACCGTTGCTTTAGTTTCGGCTTTTACTAAAAAACCAACTCATCGTGAGGTAGGGATGACTGGTGAAGTTACTTTACGCGGTCGGGTTTTGGAAATCGGGGGTGTAAAAGAAAAAATCATTGCTGCTCATCGGGCTGGTTTAAAAACTATTATTTTACCTAAAGAAAATAAAAAAGATTTAGAAGAAATTCCGGAAAAAGTCCGTAAAGATATTAAATTTAATTTTATCTCCGATGTTAATGAGGCCCTTAAGGTTGCTATTAGAAAATCCTCTTAAATAAAAAATTGTTTTCTTCCTTCGAACTTTTTTAAGGATTTAAATGTTTGCCGTATTTTTTTTCAACCTGAGTTTTTACCCAAGGATAGTGGATGGCAATGCCGTCTTTCAAAGAATATTTCGGTCTCCAACCGGTGGTATAAATTCTTTTGTTGCTAAAATTTCTTGATCTTACTCCAACTGGACCAATCACATGTTTTATTTTAATAGAATTTTTTCCGGAGACATTAATAATAGTTTTAGCCAAATCATCGACAGTAACATATTCGTCACTACCAATATTTGTTGGTTGACTAATATTTGATTTCATTAAAGCCCTTATTCCTGCAATAAGATCATCAATAAAAGTAAAAACTCTCACTGCTTTTCCGTTGCCCCAAACTTCAATACTCCCGCCGTCTTTTATCATAGCTACTTTACGGCAAATAGCATCAGCCGCTTTTTCTCTTCCGCCTTCCCAATTGGCTTCTGGTCCATAGGTGGTGTGAAATCTGGCGATTTTGACCGGCATGTTATATTTTCTACCAAAAGCGCTCAGCATCCTTTCAGTGTAAAGTTTTTCCCAACCATATTCATTATCGGGAAAGGCAGGATAGGCTTCTTTTTCAGTAATCTTTTTTGCTCTCAACGACATATCTTTATAGATACAAACGGATGAGGAAAAGAAATATTTTGGTTTCTTTTCAAGCTTGACTGCTTCGGAGATCATGTAAATATTTATTAGAGCATTATTTTCCATCATCTCACATTCTGCTGGTTTCATATAACCTGCGCCACCTCTATCAGCAGCTAATTGATAAACTTCATCAAATCCGTCTTGAACCTTTAGAGCTTTTTGGCAATTCTTTCTTTCACGGAGATCAAGAAGAAAAAATTCATCAGCAACTGTTTTAGAATATACGGGTTTTTTTAAATCAACTCCTCGAACCCAATAACCTTCTTTTTTAAGTCTTTTGGCAAGATGGGAACCGACAAAACCTCCGGCTCCACAGACTAAAACTCTTTTAATCATAAAAAATATTATATTATAATTTTAATTTAGAAACAATTTTTAAGATTGTTAATAAACATTTTTATCATTTTGTGACCCCACCCGGATTTGAACCGGAGTTACTAGAATGAGAATCTAGTGTCCTAGGCCTCTAGACGATGGGGCCAAATAATTATTTATTATACTACGTCTACGACTTGTATAATATTCGCTAACACTCATATTCATACTACATCTACGACTTGTATAATATTCGCTAATACTCATATTATAGCTAATTTTGCTTCTTTTTACTACTTTTTTGTAGGATATTGACAGACTTTAATCAGAAGAGTAATATTCAAAACATTATTCAGAAATATGGATAAATCAATGGATAAAAAACAAGAAAAAATTCCTCTGACCAAGATTGGTTTAGAGAAACTTAAAAAAGAATATAAAGAACTTGATGAAGTAAAAAGACCAGCAGTTTTGGAGCGTTTAAATGCTTCTCGGAAAATTGGAGAGTTTGATGAAGATAGTGATTTTAGCCAAGCCAAACAAGAGGTTTCTTTTATTGATGGTCGCATGAGTGAATTAGAAGAAATTATTAGTAATGGTGTTTTGATTGATGAAGGTCATAACAATTGCCAGGAAATTAAATTAGGTTGTCAAATAATGGTTGAGAGTAATGGTCAAGAAAAAACTTTCCATTTGGTGGGTGAATGGGAAGCTAATCCAGTTGAGGCAAAAATTTCTTATCAATCACCTTTAGGCCAATCGCTTTTAGGTAAAAAAATTGGTGATAAAATCGAAGTTTCCGCTCCGGCTGGAAAAATTATCTACACGATTAAAAAAATTGATTGAGAAGCTAAACTGATTGTGATAAACTTCTTGTAAATGGCAAAACCAATTGACCAGCTTAAAAATATTCGCTTCCAAAAGCTTGAAGAAATTAAAAAATTAAAAATCAATCCTTATCCGGCTCGTTGTCAAAAAAAGGAAACGATTTCTCAGGCTTTAAAATTGTTGGATAAAAAAGTAGCTGTGGTTGGAAGAATAATGGCAATACGCGGTCATGGAGCCATTCAGTTTTTAGATTTGATTGATGAGACCGGTAAAATTCAGTTAGTCTTCAAAAAAGAAAACTTATCCTTTCTTCATTCTCAATTATTAATTTTATTAGATATTGGTGATTTTTTAGCTGTTCAAGGCCAAGTTTTTAAAACTAACGCAGGGGAAATTTCTGTTTTAGTTAAAGACTTTCAACTTTTAACCAAATCTCTTCGTCCCTTGCCTTCTTCTTGGTATGGTTTAAAAGATGTAGAAGAAAGATATCGCAAGCGTTATTTGGATTTAATTATGAATCCGCAAACAAAAGATGTTTTAAACAAGCGAGCAAAAATTATTTATACCATCAGAAAATTTTTAATTGAAGAAAAAGGTTATATTGAAGTAGAAAATCCGATTTTGCAGCCACTTTATGGCGGAACGCGAGCCCGGCCTTTTAGAACTCATCATAATACTTTAGACATGGATCTTTATTTAAGAATTTCTAACGAGCTTTATCTTAAAAGATTAGTAGTTGGCGGATTAGAAAAAGTTTTTGAAATGGGCCATACATTTCGTAATGAAGGTATGGATAAATATCACAATCCGGAATTTACAATGTTAGAAACAATGGAAGCTTATGCTGACTATCGGAAAAATATGGATTTAATTGAAGAAATGTTTGAATATGTATCTTTGAAAGTTTTTGGGACAACGAAACTTTTATATCAGGGAACGGTTATTGATTATAAAAGGCCATGGAAAAGAATAAAATTGGCCGATTTGTTTAAAAAAAATACCAGTTTAGATATTAAAGATATTAACACTTTGGAAAAGGCCTCAGCTTTAGCTGTTAAAATGGGAGTAGAAATAAAAGATTTTATGACTGATGGAGAAATTCTTCTAGAAATTTTTGAGAAAAAATGTACCAGTGAATTAGTCCAACCAACTTTTATTTATGATTATCCGGCTGATTTTTATCCTTTAGCCAAGCAATGTGAAGATAATCCTAAATTTGTTGAGAGTTTTGATATTTATGTTGCCGGTTTAGAAATGGGGACAAATTATTCTGAACAAAATGATGCCCAAATTTTGAAAGAAGCTTGGAAAAAAGAAAAGGAAAAAGCCCAAGCGGGTAATTTAGAAGCCCAAAAATTAGATGAAGATTTTCTGGAAGCCTTAGAATATGGAATGCCGCCAACTTCCGGGATTGGGCCGGGAATTGATAGGTGGGTTATGGTAATGACTGATTCACCTTCTATTAGAGATGTTATTTTATTTCCGACATTAAGACCGGAGAGATAAGCAGAGCTTGTTTCCGCTAGCTCAAATAAAAAAAAATGTTAGATATCAATTTTGTCAAAGAAAATAAAGACTTAGTTAAAAAAGGAACCGAAGAAAAAGGTTGTGATTCGGCAATTGTTGATCGAGTTTTAAAAGTTGATGGTGTTCGTCGTGATTTAATCGGTAAAATCGAAGAATTGCGGGCAGAAAAGAATAAATTAAATCAATATGATATTGAAAAGGGGAGAAAAATTAAAAAAGAGTTAAGAAAAATCGAACCTGATTTGAAGGCTGTTGAAGAAGAGCTAAAAAATCTTTTGTTTGATATTCCTAATCCGCCGGCGG
This sequence comes from Candidatus Shapirobacteria bacterium, assembly GCA_026395335.1. Classification (GTDB taxonomy): domain Bacteria; phylum Patescibacteriota; class Microgenomatia; order PFEM01; family JAPLYW01; genus JAPLYW01. The sequence goes on along the minus strand of JAPLYW010000023.1, from coordinate 11,604 downwards.
CGGATGTTCATTTCGGTAAAGATGAGTCGGAGAATATTGAAGTTAAAAAATGGGGAAAACCCACTAAATTTTCTTTTAAAGCAAAAAGTTATCAGGAGTTAGGAGAATTATTAGATATTATCGATACTAAAACTGCTTCTAAAGTTTCCGGCAGTCGTTTTGGTTATCTTAAGAACGAGGGAGTTTTATTAGAACTGGCTTTAATTAATTTTGTTATGGAAGCGCTTTTAAAAGAAAAATTTATTCCCATAATTCCACCGACAATGATCTCAATGGAGTCAATGAAAGGTTTGGGTTATATGGAAAAAGGTGGAGAACAAAATATGTATCTTTTAGAAAAAGATAATTTAGTTCTAGTGGCGACTGCTGAACATTCTTTAGTCCCCATGCATAAAAACGAAATTCTTAATGGCGATAAACTGCCTTTACGTTATGTTGGTTTTTCCAGTTCTTTTAGACGTGAGGCCGGTTCTTACGGCAAGGATACCCAGGGAATTTTTCGTGTTCATCAATTTGATAAAGTAGAAATGGTTTCTTTTATCAAACCTCAAGAAAATGATGATCAAAAAGAAAATGAATACTTACTTTCTTTAGAAGAAAAAATTGTCCAGGCTTTAGGAATTCCTTATCAGGTAACCAAAATGTGTAGCGGTGATTTAGGCCATCCGGCAGCTAGAAAATACGATATTAATTCTTGGTTTCCTTCCGAGGGCCGTTATCGGGAAACTCATTCAGTTTCTACCTGTACTGATTATCAAGCGCGTCGTTTATCTATTCGCTATAAAGATAAAAACGGGAACGGATTTGTCCATATTTTAAATGGTACAGCTGTAGCCATTGGAAGAATGATTTTAACTATTTTGGAAAATTATCAGCAAAAAGACGGGTCAGTTGAAATCCCTAAAGTTCTTCAAAGATACACTGGTTTTAAAAAGATTTCTCCAAAAAGATGAAAATAAAAGTTGAGGAGCATCAAAAGAAATTTTTATCTACAGTAGAAGATGATGAAGATTTAAAACTTTATCTCATCCATCACATGCATCATTTTAGAATTGGCAGTGATATGGGGCATGAACTTCATCACTGTTTTTTGTTTAGTCAGAAAAAGATGAAAGGCAAAAAATATTCTATTGTTCATAAATTGTATGAAGATGAAGCTTATCATTGCCTTGCTGAGAAATTTGAGGGGATTCTCTACGACCATGCTAATAATGTTTTTAAAATAGTGCCAAGAAAATTAGGCAGCAGAATAATTTACGAAGTTGAAGTACAGGAGAAAAAATAAAATGAACACCGAAGAAAAAATATCTCAGGAATTTGGAGGAAACAAAGAATATAATGATGTTTTTAAAACGATTAAAACGATCGATACGATTTCTAATAAAGAAAATAAAAACTGGTCTATAGAGGATCTGGAAAATTTTCTTCTTTCCTCTTTTAAAAAAGCCGGTCAAAAAGCTCTTAAAGATAATAATGGCGTTATTTATACAACTCTTTCCGGTGGTCTTGATTCCACTTTATCTTTGGCTCTTTTGAGAGAAAGTTTAGGATCGGAAGTCAAAATTATTACCTTTACTATGGGAGGAGATAAAAAACATCCGGATATTAAATGTGGCCGTTTAGCGGCAAAAGAATTTAAGACGGAACATCATGAATTTATTCCTACACCTGATGAAATCAATATTGGTTTAGAGGATTTTAAGAAAGAAAGGCCCGATGAAAATTTAGAAGAAGCAGTTTCAAAAGGAAATTTTGATGTTTATTTACTTTATAAATACATTTCCTCTTTTGAACCAAAGACGGTTATTGTTCATGATGGGATTGATGAGCAAATGGGAGGATATTTTTTACACAGAAAAGAACAACTTAAGGAAGGTGAAAGAAAAGAAAATTTCCGGTCTTTTTGGCAGAAATTAAAACCTGAACATTTAGATGGATTAATAAAATCAAACCGAAGTAGAATAAATTTTTTATTTCCCTATCTTGATAAAAAATTAGTCAGTTTCATTGCCGAAATTCCGGTTGAAGATAGAGTTATTAAAGAAATTGGCAAGGTACCTCTCAGAAAAATTGCTAGGAAATTAGGAGTCCCCCAAGAAATTATTAATCGTCCTAAAATTGGAGCGATAGATATGACTGTAACATTTTTCTCTCAGCCACTTTAAGCTTCATTGTGATAAAATAAACAGAGTTTGTTTTTCAAATAAGAACAATATTAATCTATGTTTAAATTTTTAGATAATCTTTTAGATTTTAATGAAAAAGAATTGAAAAAACTTCGGCCTTTGGTGGAAAAAACTAATTCCTTTGAGCCGGTAATGAAAAAACTTAAGGATAAAGATTTTCCTGCCAAAACTAAATCTTTTAGAAAAAGAATAACTGACGGTGAAACTTTAGATACTTTATTACCTGAGGCTTTTGCTTTAATAAGAGAAGCTATTTCCAGGACGGTGGACGAGCGGGCTTTTGATGTTCAATTAATGGCGGCAGCGACTTTACATCAGGGTCGGATTGCTGAACAAAAAACCGGTGAAGGAAAAACTTTATCAGCGGCAATCGCTGCCTATCTAAATGGTCTTTCAGATAAAGGGGTTCATATAGTCACAGTCAATGATTATCTGGCTCGGCGGGATACTGGCTGGTATGGCCAGGCTTTAAATTTTGCCGGTCTTTCCTTGGGATGTATTATTCATGAAGAAGCTTTCTTGCTTGATTTTGATTATGAAGATAAAGGTCAGGAAGAAGAACGCTTGCGTCATTTACGCCCGGTAGAAAGAAAAGAAGCTTATTTAGCTGATATTACTTACGGGACTAATAATGAATTTGGCTTTGATTATTTAAGAGACAATATGGCTCAGCGTTTGGAAGATCAAGCCCAACGAGGTCATGCTTTTGCCATTGTTGACGAAGTTGATTCCATCTTAATTGATGAGGCTCGAACACCTTTAATTATTTCCGCGCCAGATGCTGAACCAACTCAAAAATATTACGAATTTGCTTCTTTAATTAAAAACCTCTCAGCGGATACTGATTATGCTATTGATGAAAAATTAAAAACGGCTAATTTAACTGAACATGGTGTTCGGAAGGTAGAAAAATTACTAAATGTTGATAATCTTTATGAAAAGGATTTTGACACAATTCATCATATTGAAAATGCCCTAAAAGCCAGAACTTTATTTTTAAAAGAACGGGACTATATCGTTAAGGAAAATCAAGTCATTATTGTTGATGAGTTTACCGGTCGATTGATGATGGGGCGGCGTTGGTCTGACGGTTTGCATCAAGCGGTGGAAGCTAAAGAAAACGTTACTATTCAACAGGAATCAATTACCTTAGCGACAATTTCTTTTCAGAATTATTTTCGGATGTATGAAAAGTTAGGCGGAATGACCGGAACAGCTGTAACTGAAGCTGAAGAATTTCGTCGAATTTATAATTTGGATACGATTGCTATTCCAACCCATTTACCAATGATTAGAATTGATCATCCGGATGTTGTTTATAAAACGCCTCGGGCAAAATACGCCGCGATTGTTCAGGAAATAGAAGAATGTTATCAAAAAGGCCAACCGGTTTTAGTGGGAACAACTTCTATTGAAAAAAATGAAATTGTTGCCAGATTTTTAAAGAAAAAAGGCGTTCCTCATAATGTTTTAAACGCTAAGTTTCATGAACAGGAAGCAAAAATTTTAGCTGAAGCCGGACATAAGAAAGCGATTACCGTAGCGACTAATATGGCTGGTCGGGGAGTAGATATTATTTTAGGTGGGTCAAAAGAGAATCGTGATATTAAAAGTTGGCAAAAAGAGCATGATGAAGTCTTAAAACTTGGCGGTTTGCATGTTGTTGGGACCGAACGGCATGAATCACGTCGAATTGATAATCAATTACGGGGTCGGGCTGGTCGTCAGGGTGATCCCGGTTCTTCTAAATTTTTTGTTTCTTTAGAAGATGACGTGATGCGGCTTTTTGGTGGTGAACAAATTGCTAAACTAATGGGAATGTTAAAAATTCCTGAAGACCAACCAATTGAACACGGATTAGTTTCTAAAGCTATCCAACAAGCTCAAGTTAAAGTTGAAGGTTTTAACTTTGATATGCGTAAACGAGTAGTGGAATACGATGATGTGATGAATAAGCAAAGAGAAATTATCTATGGTAAAAGACAAAAGATTTTGCAAGCGACAGGAGATGATAATTCGGAATTTAAAGAACAAATTCAAGGAATAATGTCTAATTATTTAGCTAATTTAGTAGTGATAGCGGCTAATGAAAATGGAGAAAAAATAGAAGCGGATCAGATTATGAATGGTTTTTGTGAAATTCTTCCGGTTGATCCTTCTTCACAAGAAAATCTTAAAATACAAATTTCTAAATTTAAAAATGTTGATGAAATAACTGAATTTTTGGCAAAAATTTTGATTGAGGCTTATGAATCGCGGGAAAAACAAGTGGGTAAAAGCGTAATGCGAGAAATTGAAAAATTTGTTTGGTTGCAAAGTATTGACCGGCTTTGGATTGATCATTTAGATGCTATGGATAATTTAAGAGAGGGTGTTGGTTTACGCGGTTATGGGCAACAAGACCCATTAGTAGAATATAAAAAAGAAGGATTTACTTCTTTTGAAAAATTAATGGGAATGATTGAAGACGAAGTAATTAAAAGACTTTTTAGAGTTCAGGTAGCCAATCGACCAACTATGCCACAAAGAGTTCAAACTAATATTGATACTCAGGACGGTATGGGTTTAAAAACAAAAACTATAGCTGAAGCCAGTAACCAATCATTAGGAGATAAAAAAGTTGGTCGAAATGATCCTTGTCCTTGCGGAAGCGGGAAGAAGTATAAGAAGTGCTGTTATCCTAAATATGGATAAAAAAGTTAGTTCTTCTCAAATTCTTAAAAAATTAAAATCTTTAGCTAATCCGAAAAACGTTGACGGTATGGTTCGTTTTGGTATTAGTTCTAAAAATACTTTAGGGATCAGTATGCCAGTTTTAAGAAAAATGGCCAAGGAAATTGGTAAGGATCACCAATTAGCTTTAAAACTTTGGAATTCAGGCTTCCATGAAGTCAGAATTTTAGCTGGTTTAATTGATGAAACCGAAAAAGTAACGGAAATACAAATAGAAAAGTGGGCAAAAGATTTTGATTCCTGGGATGTTTGTGATCAGGTTTGCAGTAGTTTATTTGATAAAACCAATTTTGCCTGGCAAAAAGTAATAGAATTTTCTAAAAGAAAAGAAGAGTTTGTTAAAAGAACAGGTTTTACTTTAATGGCTTGTTTAGCTGTTCATGATAAAAAAGCTCAGGATAAAGATTTTATAAAATTGCTGCCGATTATTAAAAGAGAAGCAACTGATGAACGGAATTTTGTTCGCAAAGCCGTTAATTGGGCTTTAAGACAAATTGGCAAAAGAAATAAAAATCTTAATAAAGAAGCAATTAAAATTGCTAGAGAAATTTTAAAAATAGATAACAAAACTGCCAAATGGATTGCTGCGGATGCGATTAGAGAGTTAAAAAGTGAACAGATTCAAAAAAGATTAAGCTAAATTATTCTTTTTTGGTTTTACTTTCATAAATAAGAGCTTCGTTTATCTGTTTTTGCATCTTTCTGCCAACTTCTTCATAATGCTTTTTCTTTTCTTCTGTGATCTTTTTAAAATTTGGTAAATATTTTTCTGTCATTTCATATAATTTTGAGGTGATTTTTAGGAGTTTTTCTTCCTGATATGATGAATCTTTAATCTCAATTTGGTTTTTTTCTAATAAATAATTATGAACGTAAAAAAGATGAAGAAATTCGTAAGAATTTTCAAATAATTTTTTAGACATTTTATCTTTTTGAAAGCTTTTTTCCATTTCTTCTCTATTTTCTTGAGTTAAAATCTCTAAACTTTGTTGGTTAGAAAATTTTTCTTTAATTTTTTCTATAACCTCTTCACGACAATGATCTACTGTCCAGTGATTTTCTGAAGCTCGTCTTGCCATAATATCCATTTCAATTTCATCAAAACCACGTTGTTCCATTTCCGAAATTTCACAGGCAATACCATATTTTAAAACCCCGTCTTTAACTGCACTTTGAATAAATAATGGTAAGCGACAAAATCGTGTTGCCTTTTTAACAGTTGTGTAGGCCTGATCTATAATTCCAGAAAAAGCAGTTAATGAAAGTTTTTTATCGTATTTCTTTAAAATATTAAAACATTTATTAATAAATTCAGCATTTTCGTAAGGTGGAGGTGATGAATAAGTATTTTCCGCCAGTTGAATACGAATAAAAATTTCTGGAGATGGATTTTGACAGACTCTTGCTGGAATTTTACCACTTGGAAAGACTTCCTTAAGATTAATTCCTCTCTCTTTAAGTTTTTTGATTGCCCTTACTCTTCTTTCTCCACCGATTAAAACATAATATTTTTCTTCTTCTTGGGAATTTTGGCTTTTCTTAAATAAAGGAAAACTTTCTTCATTTTTTTCCTTAATACTCATGATTTCAAGATGTCTTTTATAACCTTTTAAATCAAATTCGGCTACTAAAATTGGATTAAGAAGACCGCTTAAACGAATACTTTCTGCAAGCTCGTCTATAAAAAGAAAAGTTGTTCTGGGTTGAGGAAGAACAATAATTTCATTAAGATAAATTTCTTTTTCTTTAAAAGGAAGAAGACCGACATCTTGATATTCTGTCTTTTTTGTTTCTATTCCATTATGATTCGAATAATTAAAAGTTTCTTTTTTAGACATAGGAAACGATGGGGTTTCTTAAATGGCAGGAGAATTATATAATATGAGATGTTAAATGATTTGTAAATAAGTATAAATATGTGGAAAGAGAGATTTAAAAGATTGGTGATAATTTTCTTAGTGATTGTTTTCTTATTTTTTGCCGGCAATATTTTTACTAATTGGCTAAATAAAAAGAAAACGGATGGTGTTATTATTAATTTGCCAATTGAACAATTTGGGAATAAAATTAGCGATTTTGGCGGACAAGTTTTAGGTAGAACAGTGACGGTTATTCCTGGAGCTAATAACTTGAAAGAAAAATTATCAACTAATGTTTCTGGAATATGGCCGAGCCAAACTGATTTGCAAACAATAGTTAAAAATACAGGAATTGAAACAAAAACAGAAGGTGTTATTCAAACTATTAAAATATCATTAATTGATCAAATAGATAAAATTAAAGAACAAGTTTTCAAAAATTTATATAAACGAATTTTAGGAGAATAATTTAATCCATGAAAGAAATCAAAAAAAGAATAGAATTTATCAAACAAAAACTTAATTTAGAAGAAATTAAGCGTCAAATAAAAGAGATTGAAGCTCTTTCGACTGATCCTAATTTTTGGCAAGATCATAAAAAGGCTGGTGAAAAAATGAAAAAAATGGGAGAGTTACAAAAAGAGCTGAATGAAATTGAAGAACTGGAAAAACTTTTATTAGAAGAAAAGAAAGAAGAGCTGGAGAAAAAATTAGCTAAACTAGAATTAAAAACTTTTTTAGCTGGAGAAAATGATTCTTTACCTGCTATTTTTGCCATTCATGCCGGTCAGGGAGGAGTGGAAGCTATGGATTGGGCAGCGATGTTAAAAAGAATGTATACACGTTTTTTTGAAAAAAAAGGTTGGCCTTGTCAAATTATAGATGAAACTCTTGGTGAGGAAGCTGGGGTAAAAAGTGTAGTTTTGACGGTTAATGCTCCTTATGCTTATGGTTATCTCAAATTAGAAGCAGGAACCCATCGTTTGGTCCGCCAATCACCTTTTAATGCTAACCAATTACGTCAGACGTCTTTTGCTTTAGTTGAAGTTTTACCTCAGATTAAAGAAACAGAGGGGATTGAAATTAAAGAAGACGAATTAGATTGGCAATTTTATCGAGCTTCAGGTCATGGTGGCCAAAATGTCCAAAAAGTTTCTACTGCTGTTCGTCTAACTCATAAACCAACAGGTATTGTTATTACTTGTCAAACCGAACGATATCAGGAACAAAATAGAAAAATTGCCATGGATTTATTGCGAGCCAAACTTTGGTTTTTATCTGAAGAGAAAAAGGCTAAAGAAAAACAGATGTTAAAGGGAGGTAAGACAATGGGAGCTTGGGGAACACAAATTCGTTCCTACGTACTTCATCCATATAAAATGGTTAAAGACCTGCGGACTGAATATGAAAGCAACAATCCGGAAGCAATTTTAGATGGTAATCTTGATGGGTTTATTGAAGCGGAATTGAAACAAACTTCTTGAGTTAAATGAAATTAGGGAATATGTTATGATAAAAGAGGTAAATTTATTTTTTAAATAAAATCAAAAGGAGGTGAATAAAAGCAAAGCTTGTTTTCAATCAAGTATAGCTTGATTTCAAATGGAAGAACAAAATTTAGTACAGCAATTTCCACAAAATTACAAAAAATCGGGATTAAAAGGGATTTTAATTCCAGCCTTAATAATCTTAGCGATTATTTTAGCCGGTGGAACTACAGGTTATCTTATTGTTAAAAAAAGTAGCCGAGCTACTAATGCTATAACAGAGACTAAACAGTTAATTGGCGGAGCGGAACAAGTCAGTAGCGCTAAAGAAATTGGTATTAAGGACGAAAAAGCTTTTAAGGATACTTCTCAGGGGAGAATTGAAGTTAATGATGATAAAAATATTACTGAAGGAAGTTATAAATTAATTCGTCCGGGAGGGGCAAGCCAGACAGCTTATTTAACCAGTTCAGTTGTGGATTTAAGCCAATTTAAAGGAAAATGTGTCCAAATTTGGGGAGAAACTTTTAGCGGTCAAAAAGCTGGTTGGTTAATGGATGTCGGCCGTGTCAAAATCCTTGACTCTTGTCCTGAGGGATTATAAAAATAAGGATTATCCTGGAACTGTCAATAATGGTTAAATTTGAAAATGTTACCAAAACTTTTGGTTCAACGACTGCTCTGAAAGGGGTAAGTTTTGCTATTAAATCTGGTGAATTTGTTTTTATTATTGGGCCTTCAGGAGCAGGTAAAAGTACCCTGATCAAATTAATTTTAAGGGAAATTTCCCCTACAGATGGTTTAATTAAAGTTAAAGAAAATAATCTTCAAGAAATTACAAAAAAGAATTTGCCTGAATATCGGAAAAAAATCGGTATGGTTTTTCAAGATTTTAAACTTCTTTTTGACCGGACAGTTTTTGAAAATGTGGCTTTAGCTTTACGAGTTTCTGGAGAAAAAGAAGAAGAAATTAGCCGTAAGGTAGAAAATATTCTTGAGCTGGTTAGTTTAAAAGATAGAATGGATTTTTTTCCGTCTCAGCTTTCTGGTGGAGAATTACAACGGATTTGTTTAGCCAGAGCGGTAGTCGGAGAACCGGAAATAATTATTGCTGATGAACCCACCGGTAATCTTGATTTGGGCACTGCCCGTCAAATTGTTAACCTTTTGAAAAAAATTAACGAAACTGGTAAGACCGTTATTATGGCTACTCATAATTTTGAGATTGTTAATCTTTTAAACCAACGGGTGATTGAATTAAATAAAGGTAAAATAGTTTCTGATAAAGAGAAAGGAAAATATCATTTAGCATGAAACAACACTGGCGGACAACTTGGACTCATATGCGGCGTTCTCCCTACCAATCTTTAGCGGCGGTTTTAATTATGTTCCTGACTTTTTTTATCTCCACAGTTTTTGTTTTAACAGCTGGTGGTTTTCAAATTGTTTTACATTATTTTGAAACTCGGCCTCAAGTTACGGCTTTTTTAAAAGATGAGACAACTTCTTCTCAAATTGATTTTTTACAGGCTGAATTAGCTCAAACCGGAAAAGTTAAAGAAACTAAATATATTTCTAAAGAAGAAGCTTTAGTAATTTATAAAGAACAAAACAAAAATGATCCTTTACTTCTAGAAATGGTGACTGCCAGTATTCTACCGGCTTCAATAGAAGTCTCCACCAATGATTTAAATATGGTTTAATGGCTGTTTTTGGTCTGGTATCTTTATTGGTAATTTTGGTGGTTATCGGTATGAAAATTACTTTACGTCGTGATGAAATTGAAATTTTGCAGCTGCTTGGGGCTTCGTCTTGGTATATTCGTTTTCCATTTATTTTTGAAGGTATTTTTTATGGAGCAGTTGGGGCTTTTATTGCTTGGGGTATTAGCTATCTTTTGCTTTTATATTCAACTTCTTTTGTTGTTAATTTCTTTCAAGGGATTGCTCTTTTGCCAGTTTCTTATTTATTTATGCTGACGGTTTTAGGCATTGAAATTTTGTCAGGTATCATTATCGGTTCGCTTGGCAGTTTGTTGGCAGTGAAACGATATCTTAAGTAACAGCATGAAGTATCTTCTTAAATCCTTGCCAACTTTTTTGGTTTTTTTGCTTGTCTTTCTGTTTTTAACTCAAAGGCTTTCTTTTGGTATTAGTCAGGATGAATGTAAACAAAAAGCGGAAAACAATGAATTAGGTGATGATGCGCAAGTTTGTCTCGATCTTTTTAACCAATCTTTACAATCAGTTAGTAGTCAGCGGGTCAGTCTTGAATCGGAAGTCAAACGTTTTAACACTGCTATTTTAATTACTTCAACTAACATTTTAACAACTGCTAAACAGATTGACAGTTTAGAAAAAGAAATAAATTCTTTAGATAACAAAATTGGCCAGCTTGACGTTTCTTTGAATCAAGTTTCCGTAATTTTAGAAAGTTGATTATTTAAACATTTTTCTTTCTTCAAAAAATTTATCAGAGTTTGTTAACCGTTTTAAATATCTTCGGGTTATTCAGCTTCACGACAGAAGTTTGATGCTCCAAATGGAGACAGCTAAAACTGATTTTGAAGATCAAAAAACTCTAAAAGAGCAAAAACAAACAGAATTAGAAACTGCTAAGAAGAAACTCGAATCACAAAAAACTCTATTAGCTCAACAAAAGATAGCTAAAGATAATCTACTGGCTGTTACTAAAAATGATGAAAAGAAATATCAACAGTTTTTATCTCAAGCTGTTGCGCAACAGAGAGCATTCAGCGGATTTGTTTCGCGTGAAGGTGGTGCCTCAATTCTTGAAAATCAAACCATTTGTGATGGTTGGGGTTGTTATTATAACCAGCGGGATTCACAATGGGGTAGAAATTTTTTGGGAGCCAGCAACCTTTCGGTTGCTGGATACGGTTGTTTAGTTTCTTCAGTGGCAATGGTGGCTTCTCATTACGGTATAAATATCAAACCTTCGGATATTGCTTCTAACCCTAGTGCCTTTTTTGCCAATACGGCTTTATTATTGCATAGCTTTAGTGTTAATGGCAGAAATATTAGTATAGATTCAGCTTCAAAATCTTTACTTGATAGTAAACTGGCTGAAGGCAAACCGGTCATTGCTGGTTTGTATTCTGGGCCAGATCATTTTATTGTCATTAAAGAAAAAAGAGGCAATGATTATGTTATGAACGATCCCTTTTTGGAAAATGGTTCTAATCGTTTGCTAAGTGAAAAATATAGTGTTTCTAATATTACAAGTTTACGTTTTGTCAGTTTTTAGAAACTTGATTATTGATGGATAAATTTATATTATAAATAAAGTAAGGATTTTATTAAAATATTTAAAACAATC
>JAPLYW010000017.1 GCA_026395335.1 Candidatus Shapirobacteria bacterium | reverse complement strand
GTGGGCTCGGAAGGAGTCGAACCTTCGTATCGTCTTTATAAGAGACGTGTTTTACCGTTGAACTACGAGCCCAAAATCAATAAATTAAATAAGGAATTACTACCTGGATTTTAACAGATTTGAAGATTAGAGTCGAGAACGCTGAGAAATAGCCGTTTCTACCAATTCCCTATCGGCTCCATATTTCAAGCGGGATAATTCTTTTATCATTTGGGCAACTTGCGGGTTACTGACCTTTTTCATTGCTTCCATATCTTTAGTTACATCCATAGAAAAAGCCGGTACCGGTTCATTATTAACAATAGTTTTAACGTAAAGATGGAAGCGTTCAATGTTTAATAAATCATCTTCCGCAAAAACCGGCTGAAATTCCCGCTGTAAATAACTGGCGTCATTAACACCAACCCGAAAAGCCATTAAAGTTCCAATATTGCCAAAAACCGCATTTTTAATCTCATCATCCATTTGCCCAATAAATTGGTTAGCTACCGTTAAATTTAAATGATATTTCCTTGCTTCTGATAAAATTTGAGCAAAATCAGGCGTGGCAAAATTTTGGAACTCATCAACGTAAAGATAAAAATCGCGTCTTTGGTCCTCAGGAACATTAGCCCGCGACATCGCGGCGGCTAAAATCTGCGGAACAATCAATAATCCCAAGAAATTAGAATTTTCTTCGCCAATTTTCCCTTTAGCCAAATTAATTATTAAAATTTTACCTTCATCCATAACTTTTCTGAAATCAAAAGCAGATTTTGACTGACCAATAATATTGCGCATCATCATATTAGTAACAAATCGGCCGAATTTGGAAACAATATAATCTAAAACTTCTGATTTATGAAAATCAGAAGTTTGGGCAATTTGATCAGTCCAATAACGGCGAACCATCGGATCCTTAACTTTTGGCAAAAGTTCTTCAACAAAATTAGTGTCTGTTAAACAACGGACAATTTCGATAAAGGTACTCCCTGGTTCACTCATAACCGTTAACATTGCGTTACGAATAGCATGTTCAAAACGCGGTCCGATAATCCCGGTTTTATAAGGATCATAAAGTTTATACATTAAGTTAATAATGGCTGAAGTAACCATATGTTTTTGTTGTTCTGTTTCGGCTTCCAGTAAATTAAAACCTAACGGTCTTTCTGTATCGGAAGGATCAAAATAAATGACATCTTCGGCTCTTTCCGGCGGGATATATTGTAATAAATCTTCAGCTAAATCATGCGGATCAATTAGACAAACCCCTTTACCGGCCCGAATATCCTGTAAAATCAAATCTCTTAAAAGCTCTGTTTTCCCGGTACCGGTTTTACCAATAATATACATATGACGTCGGCGGTCGGATTCAGAAAGAAAAACTGAACGCGTTGACCCGCGATAAACACTTTTACCTAAAAACAAACCTTCCTTGGGAATGTTAATCGGAGCCGGCTGCCTTTTAGAATAAAGCCAAAAAATATGAGGCGTTTCAATTTGTTTATTAGGAAAATGAAAAACCGTAGCCAATTCTTCTGAATTTAAAATTGTTCGACAACCACGAAAATAAAAAAGTGGCTGATAACGATAAATAAAATCAACCATAAAACCGGCTCTCCACCAGATTTTCTTTTTGCCAAGGCGGTTCAGATTGGAAGAAAGCTGCTCAAAAGAAGACTTAATGTTATTCAGATGAGAATCAGCCAATTGTTGGGATGGAGCCGAAACAACAATCCTAATGGAGGTTTTAAAACCTGGTTTGCTGCATTTATTTTCAATTGCTTCTAAAATTTTAGCATCAATTTTAAATTTGGCTTTTTGCGGATCAGCCTCGGTTTTTTTAACACCAGCGATATAACTATAACCACTAGACTGCCATTTTTTATCCGCCGGTGAAATCAAAATTTGGATAGCCGCCCCCTCTTCTGATCCCATTCTACCTAAAGCTGTAGTTATTGAAGAAAGAGTATCGGTTGGCAAATCTTTAAAAAGTTTTATTGGTTTATAGCTTGAGTCTTTTAATTCCAGTTCAGCAAAAGCAACACGGCCATTTTCGGAAAAAAGATTATATTCTGGGACTTCAATAATTTCTGCATCAGGATAAGCACCGTTAATTTGCTTTTCCACCATATCTTGCAAATTTCTAGGTACGGAAACATAAAAACGAATATCTTCATATTTAGCTACAATTTCAAAAGCTATATGCGGTTGTAACTTTAAGAAACTTAAAAAACCGCCTTTTTTTAAAGAGTAAAGAGAAGCAAACATTTGTTCAGCCACATCAATTTTCGTTTCATTATCAAAAGGAACTGCCACCTGTAATAAAACGTACTCCAAAGATTTTTTCTCTCGATCACGATTACGCCACCAAATAAGAAAAATATACACCAAGATTGTCAAAAAAACTAAAACTACAAAAATTATCCCTAAAGAAAAAAACCATGACTGAAAAGTACTGATTAAATTTTGTTCGTTGATCATTTTTTAAAATTTATAAACAAATTTTCCTCCGGTAATTTTTAAAAGTCTTTTGGCCCATTCCGCTAACCAACGTAAAGAATGAAGAATTTTTAAATGCAAAGCCTGATTTATTTGATCATCAGTCAAGGGCAGAGTAATTGTTATTTGTGGTGAAGTTGGATTATCTAAAATTACTGCCCCATCCTCACCTATAATGGGTTGGGATAAAACCATTTCATCATCAGAAAGCGATTCAATTTTCTTGCTTAGTTCAGGAGAATTTTCAGGGATTTTTGGTTTCCCTATTACTTCCACTATTGGAAATTTTTCTCTTTCTGAAATAAAAGCTTCTTTTTCTTTTGAGGGCAGTGGCATATTTTTATTATACTACGCTCTTCGAGCTTGTATATATTAATTAAATTTTTTCCTCTTTTTTAGCTAACCAAAATAAATAGGAGGAAAGACGATTAAAATAGGCTAACATTAATAAATTTTTTGGTTTTTTTAAAGCTATCAATTTCCTTTCCAAACGACGACAAACAACTCTCGCTAAATGTAAAAAAGATGATGATTGATTAATCCCCGGCTGGGAAAATTTCTTTAAAGAAGGATTTATAAGTCTTTCATTTTCTTTTTTTAAAAAATCAATTTTTTCTTGAAAATCAACTTTTTTAAGATCAGCCAAAAAACTGCCGATTTCCGTTAAATCAGCCTGTAATTTTGAAATTTTATGATTTATTTTATTAGAAGAAAAAGCTTTAACTAGACCAAGTATCACATTTAATTCGTCTAAATCGCCCAAAACTTCAAAAATCAGCTGTGATTTTTTTTGTTTTTTACCATGAAGATAAGTAAAACCATTATCCATTAAAAACTATTTTAACATTTAGCGTAACCGCAAATACATTTCTCACAACCTTCTTCGTAAATTAAAGTCGCATTACCGCATTTAGGACAAAGATTACCATGATTATTATTTTCAACCGGTAAAGAAAAGATTGACTGCTGCCCTTCCGTTAAATCAGCTTCAATAGGGTTTTTGCCTTGTTTTTCTTCCAAATAATATCCAATTAATTTAGCAATCGCATCAGGTAATGACCTTACTTTGTTAGGCCCAAAACCAACTGAACTGGAACCACCAATACCGACAATTTGTTCTCTGATCATTTTTAATTTTGGTAAAGATAATTTTGGCGGTGTTGTCCGTAGAGTTAAAGAAATCAAACGGCCCAAACCTTCAGCGACAGCCAAAATATCCCCTCCCGCTTTGCCAACATTGAAAAAAATTTCATAGGGATTACCATTTTCATCTTCATTAATCGTAGCGTGTAATTTACCGACAGGAGTGTGGATACTCCAAGTACGGCCATAACGAACGTCATTAATTTTTCTTAAAATAATGCCGTCAATGCGTAATTGCGTATCCCGCTCTAAAATTTGTTTATTGCGTGAACGGTCACGGTAGATTGTTACTCCTTTACAGCCTTCATTGTAGGCTAAAAGGTAAGATTGAATAACATCTTGCGGCATCACATCTGATGACATATTTATTGTTTTAGAAACGGCATTATCAACACCGGCTTTCTGAAAAGCCGCCTGCATTTTAATATGATCTTCATAAGCAATATCGGAAGCAATAGGGAATAATTTTTGAATCTCTTCAGGAATTTCTTTTAACCCTTTTAAGGAGCCTTTATTATTTTTAATTTTTTCGACTAAATCTTCCTGCCAAAAACCTTTTTCTTTAGCCAATTTGACGAAAAAAGGATTAAGATTAACTACTCTCTCGCCAGTCACAATGTTTTTTTCATAACGAATGGCAAAATAAGGTTCTACACCTGAAGATGCATCGGCTAACATGCTCGTTGTCCCCGTTGGGGCAATTGTTGTTAGAGTCGCGTTACGCAATCTTAAATCCTGACCTTTAAAAAAGCGACTCTTTTTATCATAAATACTTCCTTTAAAATTTAGAAAAACACCTCTTTTTTTAGCTAACTCCAAAGAAGTTTTTCTAGCCTCTTCCCTAATAAAATTCATTAATTGTGAAGCGGTGTTTAAAGCTTCCGGAGAATCATAAGGAATTCCTAGTTGAACTAACATATCAGCCCATCCCATAACCCCCATCCCAACTTTACGATTACCTTTAGTCATTTTTTCAATTTGTGGGATAGGATAACGGTTCATATCAATAACGTTATCTAAAAAATGGACCGCCGTTTGAATTGTTGTTTTAATTTTTTCGTAATCGATTTCGCCAAAACCACTTTTATTTTCTTTTATCATTCTTGACAAATTAATCGCCCCCAAATTACATGATTCATAAGGCAGAAGAGGTTGTTCACCACAAGGATTAGTCGCTTCAATTTGACCTAAATGAGGCGTAGGATTATCAATATTAATTTTATCGATAAAAATAACACCAGGATCGCCTTTTTCCCAAGCAACCCGGCCAATGAGCTCAAAAACTTTTTTGGCGTTGAGTTTACCTTCTGATTGTTTGGTATCAGGATTAACCAAATCATAACCTTCACCCGGTTCTTTAGCTAATAACAAAGCTTTTAGGTCTATTATTTTTGCTTCAAATTCTTTCATTCGATCGTTAAAATTTAGCTCAGGACTGCCTAAAATTCTTTGGATTTCGCCAATAACGTTATCAAACTCTTCTTTCTGTGATTTCAAACCATCTGGAGTAAATTGACTGTCTTTCTCTACTTGTTCCATAAACTTATCAGTGATGGCAACAGAAAGATTAAAACTGTTAACGGTGAATTCCGAACTTTTAATCATAATCCAACGAAGAATATCCGGATGTTCAATATTCATAACGCCCATATTAGCACCTCGCCGATAACCACCTTGTTGAACCCGATCAGTCGCATCGGCATACATCCACATAAAATAAATTGCTCCAGAGGAAACTCGTCCGGTTGAACGGACTATAGAGCCGTGAGGGCGAAGCCTTGAAAAAGAAAAACCTGTTCCCCCACCGGTTTTATGAATCATCATTGTATCAACAAAAGTCTGACCAATACTTTGCAAACTATCTTCTACTGGTAAAACAAAACAAGCAGAAAGTTGTTGGAGTCTACCCCCAGCATTAGCAAAAGTTGGTGTATTAGGAACAAACTCTAAAGCTGATAAAACTTTATAAAATTCTTCTCTTGTTTTAACCATTTCCTGTTTAGACTCATAGAGTAAATCGGCTGTCGCCACGTTATGAGCCACTCGCCAAAACATTTCTTTTGGCTTTTCAATAGTCTTTCCTTCTGAATCTCTTATTAAATAGTTATTACAAGCAATATATTCGCCGGTCGCAGTTAATTTGGCTTCTGGTAAATTTTTAGGCAACGGCGGAATTTTTCTACCCCGCTCCCATAAATTTTCCTGCTTATTATAATTTTTATTCACTTTATTAGCCATAAAAAAACTTATTTCTGGGCAGAAAACAAAACGAAGTCTAACTAATTAAAAATCAAGCGCTTAATCCCGTCAAGACGAAATTAAAACATCAAACTACATCACTTTAATTGAATTTGTTGAATCCGTTCCTGACTTTGACGAACTAATTCAAGAATTTTCTCCATCATTGGTCCAGATGAAGAATCAATTTTTTCTTTAAGAACCAATAAAACTTCTTCGTGTTTTAAAGAAGATTGAGATAACTCTTTGAAAAAGCTTTGTGCTTCTTCTTTATTAACTAATTCTCCTTGGTCAATCGCTTGTTGTAAATATTTTTCTCCTTTGGTTAAAGTTGTTATCCCTAACTCAACCTTATTCCCCTCAATTAAAACACGACCTGCGCCTAATCTTTTATCCGCATATTTAAGCATCAATTCTCCTTTGGCTAAATGGTCTGTGGTTAACCAAAGTTGCACCCGATCACGTATCATTTTAATTGGATATAGAAAATGGTCAGGTAAGATACCTGGATAAACCAAAAAATAATCAATTTCTTTTTTAACAGCCGAAACTGTTGATTCTACGGTTCCTTTTTCTAATGGAATTGGGTTAACAGTGTCAACTTTATAATTCTTACTACTTGGTTGATTATCAACAGCTGAGGTTTTTACGACTGAAACACCCAAAATCCAAAAAGCAAAAGCTATTATTAATGATAAAAAAGTAATTTTTTTAAATTTCATTCTTGATTCACCTCCTCTCATCTAAATATTTAGCTTAATATAATAAACTTATTGTTAACGGAAAAGAACTATTGGCCAAGCCCAAAAAAGATGTAATAAAATACTGGCAATAATATTTTTAGTCCGGCCAAAAACAAAAGCGGAACCAAAAGCAAAGATAAAAACAAAAAATAAATAAGCCGACATTACTAACAAATTATAATTTAAAACAAAAAGACCGATTGGTAAATGAATTAAAGTAAACAGAACAGAAGAAACTAAATTAGCTACCCATTCATTCTTCCAAATCCGCCAAAGACGATTAAAAATGTAACCTCGAAAAACTGTTTCTTCAGAAAAGGCAGTTATCAAAGAAAGTACAAATAATCCTAAAAATTTAAACGGAGAATAATCAAAAGAAATTAAATTTAAACCTTTATATTTAAATATATTTGTTAAAAGGCCTTCAAAAGCAAAAACTAATCCTAAACCAATCCCCCAATAAATTGATGGAAACAATTTTTGGCTATTAAACCCTAAAGAAGAAAAAGGCTGTTTTTCAATCTTTCTCACCAACCAAAATGTTGGAATTAACCAAAATAAGGGTTTTAAAATCAATTCCTCAGCCCATAAAGGTAAAACTTGAGGCAAATAGCGATAAAAAGACCAAAAAACAAAAATAATGGAAAAAAGAGCAAGAACATGTTTTATTGAAAGTTTTTGATGATGAAAAAACCGATTAAAGATTTTCACTAATTAAGAATATAAGCTAAAAATGCTATAATTGCAACAATTACCCGAACTGAAAGTGAGGTATAATTGCAATAATTACGCAAGCCGAAGGCGTAGCTTAATTTCAATACAAGAAATTATTCAAGTTGAAAACGTAGAATAATTGCAACAATTACGCAAACCAAAAGCGTAGAGTAATTACAAAAATGGAAAAAATTCATCCGAAAAAAAAATCTAATTTAAAAGTTTTTTTCTCTAAGGTTAAAAAACGGCCGATTTTTACCATTTGTTCCCTACTACTTATTGTCATCCTTTTTTGGATTTTTAAAGATTTGCCTTCGCCAACTAAACTAGGTTCATCTACCTTTCCTGCTTCAACTTTAATTTATGACCGTAATGGCAAGCTTTTATACGAAATTTATGCCGAAAAAAATCGAACGCCAGTTAAACTCCAAGATTTACCGGAATATTTAAAATTTGCCACGATTGCTTCTGAAGATAAAAATTTTTATAAACATCACGGCTTTGATTTTGGTGGAATTTTAAGAGCAGCTTACAATATTATTTTTCGACAAACCTTGCAAGGCGGTTCAACCATTACCCAACAATTAGTTAAAAATGCTTTATTGGAAGATTCTAACCGTACTCTACACCGAAAAATTAGAGAAGCTATCTTAACTTGGGGAACAGAAGTCATTTATCGTAAAGACCAAATTTTAGAAATGTATCTTAATCAAGCCCCTTACGGAGGCACTGCCTGGGGAATTGAAGCAGCCGCTCAAACTTATTTTAATAAACATGCCAAAGATTTAACTTTAGCCGAAGCAAGTTTATTAGCCGGCTTACCCGCTTCACCAACTTACTTCTCACCTTTTGGAGCCCACCCGGAATTAGCCAAAGAAAGACAAGTAAGAGTTTTACAAATGATGTTAGACGACGGCTATATTAATGAAGAAACTAAAAAAAAGGCTGAAGAAGAAAAGTTACAATATGCTACCGCCAAAGTTAATATTGAAGCTCCTCATTTTGTTTTATATGTTAAAGATTTATTAGTAAAAAAATACGGCGAGAAAACAGTAGAACAAGGCGGGTTAAAAGTTACAACAACTCTAGATTTAGATCTGCAAGATTTTGCCCAACAAACCGTTGCCTCAGAAGTGGCTAAATTAAAAAATCTCAAAATTCAAAATGGCGCCGCTTTAGTCACAGAACCAAAAACCGGTGAAATTTTAGCCATGGTTGGTTCTAAAGATTATTTTGACAATAATATTGATGGCAATGTTAATATCACTACCCGACTTCGCCAACCAGGCTCATCAATCAAACCTTTAAATTATGCTCTTGCTTTAGAAAATAAATTAATCACCCCTGCCACCGTCATTAATGATATCCCCACCTGTTTTTCTGTCCCTGGTCAAAAGGGTTATTGCCCAGTTAATTATGACGGCCAATTTCATGGCCCAACTCAAATTCGTTTTGATTTAGGTAATTCTTATAACATCCCTGCAGTTAAAGTCTTATACCTTAATGGTTTAGAAAATTTTGTCACCAAAGCCCGAGAAATGGGTATTTCTACTTTTAAAGACCCTAAAAACTACGGTCTATCTCTAACTTTAGGTGGTGGCGAAGTTAAAATGGTTGATATGGCAACTGCCTTTTCGGCTTTTGCTAATGCGGGTATCCGTCAAGATATTTGGGCCATTAAAAAAGTCGAAGACCAACACAATAAAGTCCTTTTTGAACAAAAAGAAGAAGAAGGCGCCCGCGTTTTATCTATGGAAACTGCTTATTTAATTTCTCATATTCTTTTAGATAACAACGCCCGTACAACTGCTTTTGGACCTTCTTCATATTTGGTTATTAAGAACCATCCGGAAGTTTCCGTTAAAACCGGTACAACTAATGATTTGAGGGATAATTGGGCTATTGGCTATAGTCCTTCTCGTTTAATCGCAGTTTGGGTAGGCAATAATGACAACACACCTATGAGTTACGTGGCTTCCGGTATTACCGGTGCCTCACCAATATGGAATAAAATTATGACTTTTGCCCTAAAAGATAAAAAAGAAGAATGGCCCTTAAAACCGGATGGTATTGTTGGCCTTTCAGTTTGCAATCTTTCTGGTTTATTACCTAATCCCAACCAGCCTTGCCAAACCCGTTTTGAATATTTTGCCCAAGATAATGTTCCAACCCAAACAGAAAATTTAAAAACAATGATTGAAGTTGATAAAACTACCCAACAAATTGCTAACGATAAAACCCTTCCGGAAAATAAAGAAATCCAAGAACATCAAGTTATTTATGATGTTATCGGCACACCTTTTTGTCTTGATTGCATTTTTCCTACCGAATCAATCAATATCGATACTAGGATCCCTTTTAGTCTTCCCACCTTAATTCAAACTCCCTCTTCAAATTAGCCTTAGATTGAATTAAAATGTTTCTATGACGGTTAAAAGGACAGGTACCGTTTTTGCTTCAAAAAAACAAACAAAACCGCTTTACTGGTTAGTTTGGTTTTTTACAAAAATTGGCACGCCTTTTTATTGGCTTTTTTTAGGCTCAACTTTCATTCTAGTTTATTTTTCCAAATTTTTAGCAAAGAAAAAGTTTCGGTTAAATTTTTCTTTCTTCCATTGGCATTGGTCTCATTTAAAAAGGAAGATAAAATGGCCGTTTAAATTAAAAAAAAGACCAAAAAAAGTTAAACCACAGGCTATCATTAGGCCAAAAAAGGTAAAATTCAAAAAAGTTAAGCTAAATATTTTAAGAATTATCTTTCCTCCGAAAAAAACAGCTTTAATTTTAATCATTTTTTTAGCTATTTTGGCTTTTGGCTATTTATTGTTTACCGTTTTTTACCAACTACCTAATCCCAATCAGTTAGTCACCAGAGACCAAGCGGTTTCCACTAAAATTTATGACCGCAACAATCAATTACTTTATAAAATCTACCGAAATCAAAATCGAACCTTAGTTCAGCTTAAAGATATTCCTGTTTACTTAGTCCAAGCTACAATCGCGGTTGAAGATGCTGAATTTTATCATCATCGTGGTTTTTCCTGGAAAAGCATTTTCAGCGCTGCCATAAGAAATTTAGAGGG
The DNA here is from genome assembly GCA_026395335.1 of Candidatus Shapirobacteria bacterium. GTDB lineage: Bacteria > Patescibacteriota > Microgenomatia > PFEM01 > JAPLYW01 > JAPLYW01. Next base: position 15,451 of record JAPLYW010000017.1, on the reverse strand, counting down.
TGATAAACTTTATGGCGGTTCTACTATCACCCAACAATTAGTTAAAAATGCCCTGTTAACACCAGAAAGAACTTGGCGTCGAAAAATCAAGGAGATCGTTTTATCCTTATTAGTTGAAGCCAAATTTTCTAAAGATGAAATTTTACAAATGTATTTTAATGAAGTTGGTTATGGCGGCGCCGCTTACGGGATTGAAGAAGCCGCTCAACTTTATTTTAATAAATCGGTTAATGAATTAACTTTGGCAGAAGCTGCTTTGTTAGCCGGTTTACCGGCTTCTCCCACTTCCTATTCTCCTTTTGGTATCCATCCGGAAAAAGCCAAAGAAAGACAGGAATTGGTTTTAAGGAGAATGGTTCAGGAAAATTTCATTACTGAGAAACAAAGAGAAGAAGCGGCGGCAGAAAACATTCGTTTAGCTCCTCAACGAACCGATATTAAAGCGCCTCATTTTGTTATGTATATCAAAGAATTACTTGTCCAAAAATATGGTGAAAGAATGGTAGAAGAAGGAGGGTTAGAAGTCAAAACCAGTTTAGATTTAAATCTTCAAGAAGAAACAGAAAAAATTGTTAAAAATGAAGTTGATCAACTCCAAGGTTTACATATCACCAATGGAGCCGCCCTAGTTACTAATCCACAAACCGGCGAAATCTTAGCTATGGTTGGATCTAAAGATTATTTCGGAGCGCAAGCGCAGAAACAAGGTTCTGCCGAACAAAGCGAGGCAGGTTCTTATTTTGACAAATCCTTTCCAGGTAACTTTAATGTTACTACCGCCTTACGTCAACCGGGTTCTTCTATTAAACCAGTTAATTACGCTGTTGCTTTGCAAAATGGTTTTACTCCGGCAACAATTCTATCTGATACGCCAGTTACTTACCAAGTTGCCGGCCAACCTCCTTACTCACCAAGAAATTATGACAACCGCTTTCATGGCAATGTTCCTTTAAGAACCGCGCTTGCCTCTTCTTATAATGTTCCGGCAGTTAAAGTCCTGGCTGCTTTTGGGGTTGATCGTATGATTGATTTGGGAGAAAAAATGGGTATCACAACTTGGACCGATCGTTCGCGTTTTGGTTTATCACTAACCTTAGGCGGTGGTGAAGTTAAAATGGTCGATATGAATGTTGTCTACGGAACTTTAGCCAATATGGGAACACGTGTCGATCTTCAACCTATTTTGGAAATAAAAAATTACAAAGGAGAAATACTAGAAAAAATTGATAATGGAATCCGCCAGCTGGCGGAGAAAATGGAGAATAAAAAAGTTTTACCGAGCAATGTTGCTTATCTTTTAACTGATATTTTATCTGATTCTAATGCCAGAATTCCCGCCTTTGGCCCCCATTCTTGGCTTAATATTGAAAACCATTCTCATGTGGCGGTTAAAACCGGAACTACTCAAAATTTACGGGATAACTGGGCTATTGGTTATACTTCTGATTTTGTTGTCAGTGTTTGGGTTGGTAACAATGACAATACCTCTATGAGCTATGTGGCTTCCGGCATTACCGGTGCCTCGCCAATTTGGAACAGAATTATGACTTTTGTTTTAAAAGATTTACCGGACAAGGAATTTTCCCAACCGGAGAATCTGATAAAAGTAGAAGTTTGTTCATTAACCGGAACCTTATCTTGTGAAGGTTGCGGCGGTAGATGGGAATACTTTTTATCCGGTTCAGAACCAAAAACTCATTGTAATCCGGAAAAAATTAAAGAGATTTTACAGAATTCTCCCACTCCCACACCGACCCATTAATTTTTGGCAAAAATTCATTAGCTTCAGTTTCTTTGGCGTCTTTAGACATTACAACAATGACATAGGGTTTATCAGTAAAAACAATACCGCCATCAGAAAAAGTTCCAATATCTTTACCAATTTTATGGGCAATTTTAATATCTTTCGGCAAACCCGCTGGCAACCAATTTTCAAAAGCGGTTTTAGTTAAAAATTTTAGCAGGCTATCCTTATGCAAATCGCTAATAATTTCTCCTTGATAAAGTTCTTTAAAAAATAAACCGATATCTTCAGGACTGGTTTCAAAATTTACTAAAGAAGTATTTTTCATTCCCAGCTTATCAATAGTTTTTTGAATTTTTTCATCAGTTAAAATTCCTCGCATAACCTTAAAGGCCGTATTATCAGAATACTGGCCCATATATTCAATTAACTGTTGATAGGTATAAGTCGTTCCAACAGTTTTTCCCTGTAGAATTCCGGCTCCGCTAACTTTATCTTTTTCTTTTAAAGAATATTCTCCTATTAAGGATAAATTACCTTTTTCTACTTCCTGATAAAAACAAAGAATTACCGGCAGCTTCATTAAAGAAGCTGAAGGAAAAACTTCATTTTGATAAAGACCATAACTGTTATTATCTTTAAGCTCGTAAACATAAAAACCATATTTTCCTCTCAAATCTTTAGTTAAATTTTGGATTTCTGCCAAAACTGACGAAGCATCAAATTTATCTTCCGGTTTAACATTGGAGATTATCAAAGGCGCCGTCCATTTTTGCCATAAAGGCGGTAAAGCAGTCTTTAAATAAAAAATCCCCGTTACTACTAAAGTTAATAAAAAGAGAATTAAAATCATCCAACGACTTCCCTTTGGTGGTTGCTTCTTTCTAGTCTTTCTTTTTTCTCCAAGGATAGATTCTTGCTCTGAAGAATCAGTTTCTTGAATAATCTGTTGTTTATTTTTTTGAAGCATAATTTTTCAAAAATTTTTTAAATTAATTTGGGTTTTGATCGCCTAGTAAATTGGTAAAAAACAAGAGTATAAAAGTTTAACTAAAAATTATAATCTTATCTATTTATCTATCTTTTTACCCATCGATATTTTAAAGGTTTTTCTAACCAGTAATCAATTTCTGAATGTTTAATTAGACCAGTTTTAGCCCCGATTTTTGTCACCACCGAAGCCCCATTGGCCACCCCTAATTTCAAACAATTTTCTATAGAAAGTTGTTTAACTAATCCGCCGATAAAACCTGAGCCAAAACCGTCACCGGCTCCGGTCTGATCAATCATTTTAACTTTAAAACTATCCATCACTAATTTCCCCTTATTCGGCTGGAATAAAACCGCTCCCTTCTCTCCTTGAGTAATAACAACTATTGCTTTAGATAATATTTCATTAAGCTCTTTTTTTATTTTACCTTCGATTAAAGATGAATTGGCTAATTGGTTTGCCTCTTGTTCATTAACAATCAAAACCGTTGCTTTCTGACAAATTTTCAATAATCTTTCTTTTTGTTCTATTTCTTTTTTCCCTGGGTTTAAAACCACCTTAATTTTATTTTTATCGGCAAATTCAACTAATTCTTCCAATAAATCCAAATTACCTTCCAAAGAAGCTATGTAAAACCAAAAACTATTTAATTTTTTAAAATCAAGTAGCGATGATTCTAATTTTGTCCCACCGCGATAGACTAAAATAGTCCGGTTGCCATCTGGTCCAATTAAAATAGTAGAATAATCAGTTTTTTCTCCTTCTATTTGGTTTAAAAATTCATCCTTCACTTTTTCTTTTTTTAATTCTTGGCGAATCATTTTACCGGCAAAATCCCAACCGCAACGGGCCACAACCGCTGTTTGCAAACCTAAACGAATCAAACCAACAGCAGTATTAGTCCCTCCTCCTCCAGAAGTTATTATTAAATCACTAACTTCTGACTTAATACCATAAGGAACTGTTAAAAGCTGTTGAACAAAAGCATTTTTTGATTTTACAATCCGAAAATCAGGAGATTTTAAAGAAACATCTAAAATAGCTGAGCCAAAACAAATAACATCGTACTTTTTCATAGACTTTACTGATGACCGAATAAACAAGTTTGTTTCTGCCGAAATAATTGTATTTTTTCTTCAACTACTTTCTGAACAGCTGCTATAACCGGCGGCATAATCTTATAAATAGCTACCTCATCAGAGCCGCGTAAAACATTTTCTAAGGTTGTCCGATAAGCTAATCTTAATTCTGTATTAACATTAATTTTAACGATTTTACCAATTTGAATAGCCTCTTTAACATCATCTTCTAAAAGACCAGAACCGCCATGCAAAGAAAGAAAACAAGGAACTTTCTGGGCTATCAATCTTAAACGCTCTAAATCTAAACGTGGTTCCTGTTGATAAACTCCATGCAAATTACCGATGAAAACCGCTAAAATATCACAACCGGTTTCCGCGACAAATGCCGCAGCTCTATCCGGGTCGGTATAACTGCCACTAGCTTGAATTGACTCCGGAGTTTCCAAATGGGCTCTCGATTCGCCTAAAATACGATCCATTTCAGCTTCAACCAAAACCCCTTTTTGATGAGCTTGTTCCACTAAAATTTTGGTAATTTTAACATTTTCTTCATAAGGCAAATGGGAACCGTCAAAATGAACCAAATTATAGCCGGCCTCAATGGCCGCCTGGCATTCTTCTAACCCCGGACCATGATCAAAATTGGTTAAAATTTCTAAATCGGTTTCTTGACGATAATTATCTATTAAAGAAAGAAAATTTTTCATTCCAAAATGTTCCATCTCTCCACTGGAAGTTTCTACAATCAAAGAGGCTTGTTGATTCACGGCTGCCTGAATAATAGCTTTAACTACTTCTAAATTGCCTGCATTAAAAGCGCCTATGGCAAAATTTTCGTTCTTGGCTTTGGTTAGAATTTCTAAAGTATTTATTTTAGTCCCTCCACAATTTCTACCGCTTTGGAAGTCCCAATGCGATCAACTCCGGCTTCAATAAGAGCTAAAGCTTCTTGGTAAGTATCAATCCCGCCGGCAGCTTTAATTTTTATTTTTCCGCCAACTACACTTTTAATTAATTTCACATCTTTTACGCTTGCCCCTCGCGGCCCCATGCCTGAACAAGTTTTAACAAAATCGGCCCCCGACTTTAAAACCAATAACGAAGCTTTTTTAATTTCTTCATCAGTTAATAAACCTGTCTCAATAATAAATTTAACTACGGTTACTTTTTTAAGACTTTTAGCCGCAGTTACAATATTTCCCATCTCGTTTAAAACTTTTTCTTCTTGGCCATCTTTAAAAAGACCGACATTCATAGAAACGTCTAACTCATCTGCCCCATCTTTAACGGCTTTTATAGCTGTCATTACTTTAATATCTTGGGTTTCTTGACCTAAAGGAAAAGAAATTACCGTTCCTACTAAACCGTTAATTGGTTTTAAAAAATCTTTGGCTAAAGTTACATAACAAGGATTAACAAAAGCGGTATGAAATCCAAACTTTTGTACTTTTTGACAAAGTTCCTTAATCATCTGGGAAGTTGTTTCCGGATGATGATTGGCTAAATCTAAATATTTAACTAATGTTTTCCTATCCATATAGTTTGTTCAATTAAACGGCAAGAATAACCCCATTCATTATCATACCAAGCTACAACTTTAACTAAATCACCATCGATAACTTGAGTTAATGATAAATCGACAATTGCTGAGGCTGAATTGCCAATAATGTCAGTAGATACCAAGGGCTGATTGGAAGCTTCAATAATACCTTTATATTCTCCTTTCATGGCTTTAACTAAAACTTGGTTTACTTCTTCTTTAGTTGTTCTTCGAGTCGTCATAAAACAAAAATCAGCAATAGAACCGCAAGCGATTGGGACTCTTAAGGCCAAACCATCAAATAAGCCTTTTAAAGACGGTAACACCTCTGTGGTGGCTATAGCTGCTCCGGTAGATGTCGGGACAATATTAATGGCAGCCGCTCTCGCCCGACGCAAGTCTTTGTGTGACCCATCAACCAGTTCTTGGTCAGCAGTATAGGCATGAACCGTTGTCATTAAGGCTTTTTGCACTCCAAAGTTATCAATTATTATTTTAGTTACCGGCGCTACACAATTAGTTGTACAGGAAGCGTTATTTATAATCAATTCATTATTATATTCGTTCTGGTTAACACCAATAACAAAAGTTTTAACTTCTTTAGCTGGCGCCGCTACTATAATTTTTTTAGCTCCCCCTTGAAAATGAGCCGCAATTGATTTTCGATCACGAAAAACTCCGGTCGCCTCAATAATAATCTCCGCTCCATATTTTTTCCAGGGAATTTTCCCCGGATCTCTCTCTGCCAAAAAAGGAATCCGCTGATGATTAACAATCAAAATTCCTATTTCACCATCATTCTTGCTTTTTTCTATGGTAATTTTGCCATTAAATTTACCATAGATACTATCAAATTCAAATAGATGAGCCCAACCATCAATGGTCATGGAACCGGAAGTATTAATCGCCATCACTTTAACCTCACTTTGATATTTAGTAAGGATGGCTCTTAAAGCAATACGGCCGATACGGCCAAAACCGTTAATGGCAACTTTAATCATAAATTAGTTTGAAATTTTTCATTATTTATAATCGCTTCTATACCTGGTAATGTCCCTTGGGCTAAAAATTCAAACATCGCCCCACCGCCGGAAGAAACAAAATCAATTTTTTCAATTAAGTTAAATTTTGTTAAAGCCGCTTCTGTGTCTCCCCCACCAATCACTTTATAGGCCTGACTTTGACTTAAAGCTCTTGCTATTTCTTCTGTCCCTTTTTGAAATGCCTCTTCTTCAAAAACCCCCATTGGCCCAGCCCAAATAATCGTTCCTGATTTAGCAATGATTTCTTTAAATTTATTAATTGTTTCTAGTGTAATATCTTTACCCTCAGCATTCAAATCAGCAATAGTAACCTTGTCTGGATAAGATTGTTTTATCAACTGAGGCAACTTGCCCCCAATTAAAATATTATCTGCCCAATTTAAAAGTTCTTCTATAACTTCAAGTTTGTCTACTTTAGCCCCACCCAAAATTAGAGTTACCAAACGAGAAGGATTGTTTTTTAAACCGGATAAAACTTCTATTTCCTCTAAAGAATCAAAACCGAAAGCTGAGGTTAAAAAATGAGGCAAACCAACAATTGAGGTATGCGCCCGATGCATACAAGCAAAAGCATCATTAATATAAAAATCACCTAAACTAGCTAGTTTTTTGGCGAAAGCTAAATTATTATTTTCTTCTTCAGGCCAAAATCTTAAATTTTCCAGCATCACCAAATCTTGACCTTCTATTTTAGTTAAATCAGTAATCAATAAAACTTCTCTTTTAAGAAATTGTCCTAAACATTTTGCCACCGGTTTTAAACTTAATTTTGGATCAGTTTTTCCTTCCGGCCGACCTAAATGTGAAAGTAAAATAACTTTAGCTTTTTGTTCCAGAAGATAATTAATCGTCGGCAATGATTCTGTAATTCTGGAATCATCGGCTACTATCCATTCTTGCCCCTCTTCTTTTAAAGGAACATCATAATCAACTCTTAAAAGAACTGTTTTATTTTCTAGAGGCAAATCTTTAACTGAAGGCAGTTTTTGCATTTATGAATGTCTTTTCCCCTTTTTAACCCGATCAATAATTCTTTCTACTAAACGCGATGGGTCAGTATCAAAAATAACTTTACGCAAACCTTTACCAGAAGTTTCGATAATTGTCCGAACTAAATCTGATGTTCCTCCGGAACCTTCTAATACACCAATAATTTCGTCTTCTTCATAAGCCGCCGTAAATTCATTTAAAGTCCCCATCCGGCCATCAATCATAATCGTAGCATCAGATGAACGAACCATTAAAAGATTTCTGCCGGTATAACCGGCTTCGGTATAAATAATATGATCAAAAATTTGTGGGCTTAAAGGCAACCGATATTTTTTGGAATGTTCAATTTCTGTACCGGCAGGGGAAAAACCGATATTGGAACCGCCAACTTTTTTAGCCGCCTTAGCAGCTTCATAAGGAACACCTCTTGTAGCACCAGTGATTAAAACGTGGCCATTTTTTGCCACCGCTTCTCCTACTTTTCTGGCCAAAGGATAAGCTTTAATCGCATGAGAACCTTCGGCTCCACCGGAAACACAAATTTTATACTGCGGCTTATGCCTTGTATGATTCTCCAAATTAGACTGCGGCTTATTCATTATTTAAATCCTTTCGTTAAATTTAACAAAGCTTGCTTAGGATCAGTAGCTAAAACAACTTCAGAAGAAACTAAAACACCCCTAGCTCCTAATTCTAAAGCTTTTTTAACATCTTGAGAAGTGTGAACTCCGGCTCCGACTAGAATTGGCACTTCATTTATACTATCTATAAATTCTTTAATCATTTCTGGACGAGCCTGAGAAACAGAAACTTCCCCTCCGATTAATTCCGACGGTTCATAAGCTAAAAAAGTCGGCTTAAAATTAGTAATTGTCTGACCTTCAGATAAACTATCAGTACAAACTAAAGTCTGGCAATTATTCAATTTCCCTAAAATTTTTTCTATTTCCGCTAAAGATAATTTTTTCTCTGAATGATTAAGAAGAATCCCTTTTGCTCCGGCAGCTAAAACTGCTTCTGGCAAAATTCCGCCGGTATGCGCTCCAAATTCAATAGCGTCTACCGCCTGAGCCCAAACATCTAAACCTTGATTTGTTAATCGCCAAACATCAGCTACTTGAACTATGGGAATAATTTTAATTCCTGTTTGTGAAGCAACCTCCAAACAAATCTTGGCTAAGCTTAAGGAAGCTTCGCCAGTCCCTTGCTGATAAGTCTTAAAGTTAATAAAAATCATTTTGATCCGCCAGCTGGCGGAGAGAAACAAGCTTTGCTTATCACTTTTATCTTATCACTTTTTCTGCTTTTGTTGATAGTTTTTAATAGCCTTTTGTAAAGCTTCAGCGGCTAAAACTGAACAATGCATTTTGTTTAAAGGTAAACCGCCTAAAGCCTCGGCTACTGCTTGATTGGTAATTTTACCGGCGTCTTTAAAGTTTTTACCTTTAACCATTGTTGTAATCATCGAAGAAGTAGCAATCGCTGCTCCGCAACCTAAAGTTTGAAACTTTACGTCTTTAATATAATCCTCTTCCTGTTTTTCTTTTTGTGTTTTTCTTTTTGCGATTTTAAGATAAAGCCGCATAATATCTCCACAAACCGGATTGCCTACGGTCGCTACTCCATCAGGATTTTTTATCTCACCAATATTCTGGGGATCTTTAACGTGTTTTAAAACTTTTTTTGAATAAAGTTGAAAATTGTCCATTTTATCTATTAAAAATATCTAAATTGGGCGCCATCTTTCTTAATTTATTAATTATTTCCGGAAAAATTTCAATTACATAATCAATTTCTTTTGATGTATTTTCTTTACCCAAAGAAAAACGTAAAGAACCGTGAGATTTTTCAGGTGGAACTCCCATTGCTGTTAAAACATGAGATGGTTGTAATAAACCGGAAGTACAAGCTGAACCAGAAGAAACCGCTATTCCTTTTTCCGAAAACAAAAGTAACATTGCTTCCCCTTCAGCACCTTCTACCAAAAAGGTCGCAATATGAGGCGCATTTTTTTCAGAACTCCCCATTAATCTTACTCCCTGATTTTTTAAAATACCTTTAACAAGTTTTTCTCTTAATCCCTTTATTAATTTTACGCTTTGCACTTTGTTTTGTTGAACTAGCTCAATCGCTTTTCCTAACCCAACGATATAAGGAACATTTTCTGTTCCCGCTCTTAAACGATATTCTTGACCACCGCCATCCTGTTGTCTAACTAAAGGTGTTTTTTTTCTAAAATACAAAAGACCAACACCTTTAGGTACATAAAATTTATGACCAGATAAAGATAATAAATCAACACCTAAATAATCTACATTGCAATTCAAGTATTGAAGCGCTTGAGTCACATCAGTATGAAAATAAATTGGTGATTGGTGATTGGTGATTCGTGACTGGTTAATCTTTTTAATCAACTGACCAATCTCGCGTATCGGCTCAATTATCCCTACTTCATTGTTAACATACATAACACTGATTAAAACTGTTTCTGGCTTAATCGCTTTCTTTAAATCTTCAATTTTTATTAAACCGTCTTTATCAACTGGTAGATAAGTCACTTCTGCCCAATTTAATTTTTCTAAATGCTGACAGGTTTCCAAAACCGCTTTATGTTCAATTAAAGAAGTAATAATATGAGGTTTTCCGTTTTGTGTATCACGTATCGCTTCTATCAATCCTTTATGAGCTAAATTAATCGCTTCTGTCGCCCCGGAAGTAAAAATAATTTCTTGTGGTTTAGCCCCTAAAAAATCAGCTATTTTCTGCCGCGATTTATCAATAGCAAAACGGGCTTTTTGACCCCATAAGTGAGGCTCTGAAGGATTTCCATAATCTTGGGAAAAATAATGTTTCATTGCAGCTAAAACTTCCTTTGTTACCGGAGATGTCGCTGCATAATCTAGGTAAATTTTCTTTTTCAACATAGATGTAATTATTTAACAAGGTCTTTCAGAGTTTTTCCTCTTATTGTTTTTTTAACCTGATTTTCAACTTCATCCCACATATTTTTTGGGCTGCATAAACCAACTTTTGGGCAACCAATACAATGGCTAAACCCAACCGGCCCTTCCAAAGCTTCTATAATTGTTTCCATAGAAATTTTTCCTGGTGATTTAGTCAAAAAATAACCCCCACCCTTCCCTTCTTTAGAATCAACTAAATCAGTAACCTTTAGCAAAAAGGCTGCTTGTTCCAAAAACTTAAAAGAAAATTTATTTTCTTTAGCAATTTTTCTTAAAGAAATTGGACCTTTTTTATAGTCTTTGGCCAAAACTATCATTAGTTGTAAACCGTAATCTGTTTTTTTATTTAAACTGAGCATCTTCAACTCCTACTATTTACATAGGAGTTTAACAATCTATCTTTAATTTGTCAAGAGAGATTTTTCCTTCTATAATTAAAGCTTATGAAGATCAGAACTAAATCTTTATGGCAGATATTTAAAAATTTAGCTCGCCGCTATCGCCGCCTAGTTATTTACGTTTCAATTTTTTGGGCATTTTGGTTTTTTGGTTTAGGAACTCTAAGCGGTTGGTTACTTTCTAAATCAGGTTTAGAAAAATTCCCGGAGATTAATTCTAATGATCGCCTTCTAATTCTAGCTCCTCATATCGATGATGAAATTATCAGTTCTGGCGGTTTAATCCAAGAAGCTTTAAGGGTTAAGGCCGAAATTAAAATCGTTTATCTAACTAATGGTGATGATAATTTATTTTCCGTAATAAAAAGCGATAAAAACTTAAAAGCTCAACCCAACGATTTTATCGTATTAGGAGAAGAAAGAATGGCAGAAGGTAAAAAAGCCGTTCAAGTTTTAGGTTTAAAAGAAACAAATTTAATTTTTTTAGGCTATCCTGATCGCGGTTTATATTCTTTGCTTAACCAAAACTATAATGACAATAATCCTTATGTTTCTCAAGGGACTAAATTAACTTACAACCCTTATTCTAATACTTATCGCAATCAACAAAACTACACCGGTAGCAATGTTTTTAATGATTTAGATTCTATTACTAAAGATTTCCGGCCAACCATCATTATCGTTCCCCATAATCGTGATAAAAACACTGACCATTTAGCTACTTATTTATTCCAGCAAAAAGTCTTTATTGACCAAATTAATAAACCTAGAGTTTTTGCTTATCTAATTCATTATTCTCTTTACCCACCAAAGAAAAAGTTAATTATAAATGATTTTCTTTATCCGCCAAAAAAACTTTTTTCTGCCAAGGGCTGGTATAGTTTTAATTTAACTTCAGAACAAGAAAAACAAAAACTGGAGGCAGTCAAGAAATTTGTTTCCCAAAAAGAATTGGGACAATTTTATGATCTACTCTCCAGTTTTGTTAAGAAAAATGAAATCTTCGAAGAAATCGAATAGATTTATCTTCTTGGTCGGAAACTGTTTTCCCGAGGTCGCTCTTCTTTTGGTCGAGCTTCATTCACAACCATATTTCGACCTTCGACGTCCTTATTATTGAACATCTCAATCGCCTTTTGGGCGTCGGCGTCACTCGCCATTTCGACAAAACCGAAACCGCGGGAACGACCAGACATCCGGTCGATAATAACACTGGCTGAGGCTACTTGGCCAGCTTGTTGAAATAATGCCTCTAAACCAGCCGTATTCATAGAAAACGGCAAGTTTCCAACATAAAGATTTTTGGAAGCCATAAGCTCCTTCTCTCTTCTCAACCGACAATCTCTCTGAGAGAAAAAACTCTCGCAATATTTGTGGTTCGAAGAAACTAACAAATAACAAAGATTATTATAGCACTTTAACTTTCAAAATGCCAATAGTTCAGGTAGAATAGATCCTAATGACAAAAATTGCTCTACTTATCCCAGCTTATAATGAAGAGCAACATATTAATAAAGTTATTAAAAACTGTGCTATTTATCTTTTGGATATGATTGTGGTTGATGACGGCTCAGTTGATAAAACCACTCAAATTATCGAAAAAATAAAATCCCTGGGGCACTATCAAATTATTTTTTTAAGACACGAAAAAAATCAGGGTAAAGGCGCAGCTTTGCAAACTGGCTTTAAATATGTGCTGGAAAAAAAATATCAGGGAGTTATTACCATTGATGCTGATGCCCAACATAAAGCTGAAGAAATTAATGATTTTTTAGCCCTGATTAAAAAAGAAAACCCTGACTTGATTATCGGCAGCCGTTTACAAAACCATCAAGGCATGCCTTTTATTCGTTTAATTACAAATATGTTTACTTCCTGGACAATTTCTCTTTTAGCTGGACAAAAAATCGCTGATACTCAATCAGGATTCCGCTATATCAGCTCTCGCTTATTAAAAAATATTGAGCTGAGAACTAAAAATTTTGATACTGAGTCTGAAATTATTTTAAAAGCAGCTTGGTTGGGTCTTAAAATAAAAAATATTCCTATCAGTACAATTTATCATCCAGACGCGGTTTCCCAAGTCAGTCCATTTTTAGACGCAGTTAAGTTTTTTAAATTAGTTTCCAAAAGCCTTGTCTGGCGAAGAAAAATCAAGAAACAGAGATTTAATCTCTTTCAATAAAATTTTCTAATACTTGATTAAAATACTCCGGAGCTTCATAAGGAACAATATGACCAGCATTAGGAATAATCTCTAAACTGGCTTGTGGGATAAGCTGTTTAAGTTTTTCTAAACAACCAGGTTTAAAACAACGGTCTTCATTGCCTCCAATAATCAACATTTTTTCCTGATAATTTTTTATCCACTTTAAAGGTTCATCCTGACAAAAAGTTTTTAAACCTAAAAAGAAATTTATCGGCGGTCGCTTATTCCCTTTCATCGTCTGGCGAATTAAATTAATAGGAGTACCCTTAGATGCTAATAATCTTCTGGCAAAAAAAGGATTACGGAATAAATAAAAACCTCGATAAAGAGGAATTTGTAAAAATTTTGGCAGCTTTAAAAGTTGTTTTAATAAACCTTTTTCAATACTAGAAAGACCCAAACTAACATTAACAAACTTCCCCACTGGATGTTCACTGATATAACGCCGAGCGATTAAACAACCATAACTATGCCCAACTAAAATTGGTTTATCAGAGACTTTAAGAATTTTCATTAAATCTAAAAAATCCTGATAATGCTCGTCAAAAGTATAACTTTTTGGACGATCTGATTTACCGCAACCACGCCAATCATAGGCAATGGTCCGGTATTTTTCCGAAAAATAATTAAGTTGGTATTCCCAATTTAAAAGCGAACCGGCTCCGGCTCCATGAATAAAAACCACCGTTAAATCGGTGGGATATTTTTTTTCAAAGGCTGAATCATAAACATTTAGCCTTAAATTATTTTTAATTTCGATTTTCTTAGTAATCACTTTTTCTTTATTTAGCCAAGATAAAGTATAACAAACCACATAAAATTAAACAATTCTTTTAGCTAAATAGTTAAAATGGCAAAAAAATAAGGGCATTTACTTTGGAATAAATTCCAACTTAAATGCCCTAAAGCTACTTTACAAATGTTCTCTCTTCTGATTTCTTAAAAGAAAAAAGAAATTCCTTTTTCTTCTTTTCCATTATCATACCAATCTACTTTAATCTTTTTTTCAACTCCTTTGGGAGTTAAACTCACCATTAATTTTACTTTTCCATTCTCATCTAGAATAATTTTTACTTTTTCTATTAGCTCTCCTAACTCATCTTTAAGATTATTAAAAATAACGGGGTCTTTTTGATTAAGATTGCTAACGATTGTAGTCTCATGGCTGACAGTATTCTTTTTTCTAAGTAAAGATTCATTACCTTCAAAAGCGTCTAAATTAAGCTCCATTTCCATTCTTCTTTCCCCTTTTCTCTTAACTTTTTAATTTTCTAATTAAAATTTTAATATTATTAGCCTCTTCAGTAAGACCATATTTTTTACATGATACTAAAATAAGCTTAAGGTAATCTCGTGAAAATTCCACAAAACCATTAACAATCCCCTTTACAAAGGACTTTATTTCTTTGATTCTTTCTTCTTCTTTCAACTCTTCCTTATTCATTAGCTCCTCCTTTTTTTGTTTTTTAAATAGATAGCACTTTGGGTACCAAAAAATACAATTCAAACTGTTAATACCCAAGGCGCTACCTACTTAAATTAAGGAGTTTCCCCGTAAATTTCAAAGAACTGAAAGAAAAAATTGCTAATAATTTTTCTTTCTAAACTAAGGCTATTATAACAAAAATCAGTCTTAAAATCAATCTTATAGGATAACTTAAGGAGTTATTTAATCAGGCTGCCGCAAGGAACATCTTTTTGAGGAACAAGCATCACTGGTTTTTCATCATCAACCGCCAAAATCATTCCCTCGCTTACAAAACCCCTTTTAAGAAGTCTTTTCTTTTTGAAATTTGGGAATAATAGCCTGAATTATCATTGGGGCTATAGAAATTAAAACAATAGCTATAATAACGGTGGAAAAATTATTTTTAACCATGGGAATATTCCCAAAGAAAAACCCAGCTAAAGTAACCAAGAGGACCCAAGTAATACCGCCAATCACATTAAAAGAAAGAAACTGGCCGTAATGCATTTTGCCAATACCTGCCACAAAAGGAGCAAAAGTCCTAATAATCGGTATAAAACGGGCTAAAATAATTGTTTTCCCACCATGTTTATCAAAAAATCTTTTAGTTTTTTCAATGTGCTCCTTTTTAATCGGCACTTTCGGATTAGCAACTAGTTTCTCTCCAAAAAAATGACCAATCCAATAATTAGCCGTATCCCCCAAAACTGCGGCTGCCATTAAAATAATTAAAAGAACAAAAATATTTAAAGAACCCAAAGCTGCAAAAGCGCCCACGGCAAATAAAAGTGAATCTCCTGGTAAAAACGGGGTTACTACTAATCCGGTTTCAATAAAAATAATTATGAATAAAAGAACATAAGTTAAAATTCCGTAAGCACTGATGATTTGACCTAAATGGACATCTATATGAAGAATAAATTCAATAATAAATTTAATTATTTGCATTCTCCAAATTATAAGGGAAGTTGTTGACGATTTAAAGAGGTTAAGATATTTTATCAGCCAAATAAACTTGATCTT
>JAPLYW010000010.1 GCA_026395335.1 Candidatus Shapirobacteria bacterium | reverse complement strand
TTTAGCCACTCTTGTTCCATTAATTTCCCCTCGGGTTAAAACAATTTCTAATGATTTTTCTTCTCCCTCAGAATAAATTTTGCTTTTAATTCTGGCGATTTCTTTTTCTGATTGAATCATTTCTTCTTCTTTTCTGGCACGGAAAGATTTTCTAGAGGCTAAAAGAAAAATTGCCTCTAAAAGATTGGTTTTACCAACAGTATTGGGACCAACAATTAAATTTAAATTTTCAGTAAATTTAAATTCACGTCGCTCGTAATTACGAAAATTTTGCAGTTCTATTTTTTTCAAAAACATAAAGTTATTTTTGACATTGCGGACAATAGAAAGTTCCCCGACCGCCAATTTTAATTCTTTTAATTAGTCCAACACCATTAGGGCATGGTTTACCTTGCCGGCCGTAAACTAAAAAATGTTCCTGATAAGATCCTTTATGACCAAAGATATCCAAATAGTCATTATCTGAAGCTCCGCGATAACGCAAACCTAATTGCAAAACTTTTTCTAAAGACTGATAAAGTTTTTCTGTTTCTTTTTTGGTAATTTTATTCGCCGGCCGCTGGGGATTAATTCCAGCCATAAATAAAGCTTCATTAGCATAAATATTCCCTACTCCGGATATTTTCTCTTGATCCATTAAAATGATTTTAATTGGTCTTGAGCTTGTTGAAAGAATTTTCTGGAAAATTGGTAAATTTAAATCAGATAAAGGCTCTGGTCCAAATTTTTTTAATAATTCTTTTAAATCTTTTTCGTCTTTAATAAGTTTAAACCAACCAAACTTTCGGGCATCGGCAAAACGCAACTCTTTATCTCCGCTTAAAGATAAAGTTATATGTTGATAAAGATCAGCTGGGTCTTTTTTATTACGAAATAAAAGCCGGCCGGTTAATTTTAAATGAATAATGATAATTGAGCCATTAGAAAAGAAAATCTGTAAAATCTTGGCTCGTCTTTGGACTTTTTTAATTGTCATCCCCACAATCGCTTTTTTGACTATAGCTAAGGAAGGTTGAATTTGCTTAGACGAATTAGTTTCAACATCTAAAACTTTATAACCAACGATAAATTTTTCTAAATCTTTTCGAATAGTTTCAACTTCTGGAAGTTCCGGCATATTTTTGGACAAACTCCTTAATTTCTTTTTTAAATCTTTCCTTGCTGAATTTCTGAGCCTGTTCATAGCAGTCTTGAGGTTTATATTTTTCTGGTTTAAATTTCTTCAAAACGTCAACTAAACTTTCTACTTTAGGTTCATTAAAGAATGCGCCTGTTTTACCTTCAATAATTGTTTCTAGATAACCACCACCACGAAAAGCTATAACTGGTCTTCCTGAAACCATAGCTTCCACTGGCGTAATACCAAAATCCTCATCAGTCGCCATAACAACAAAAGCTTTACAGTTTCTCATCAATCCGAATTTTTCCTCATCACTAACTCTCCCTAAAAATTTAATCGTAGATCCGGCAATCGACTTCAAATATTGTTCTTGGGTACCTGTACCATAAATTTTTAAAGGTAATTTCAATTTATTGCAGGCTTTAATAATCAAGTTAAAATTCTTTGCCGTTTCTAATCTTCCTCCGGTTAAAAAGTAATTATCAGTTTTTGGTTTTAGACTTTTAATTTTAAACTGAGGTAGATCTACTGGTGGATTGATAATTACTGACTCTCTACGATAAAACTTTTTAATCCGATCCTGTACTTCTTTACTGTTAGCAATGAAATAGGTAACTTTTTGAGACTGGTTAAAATCATATAAACGCATAAAATGGTTAACAAATAAAGCATAGAAGCGGATATACCAATGTTTTTTCCAATTCCTAGAAGTTTCGTAGCCATAAAGATAACGTGGCGGAGTATGACAATAGCAAATTTCTTTTGTCCCCCCTTTAGCAAAACCTTTAGTGATTGCCCAACTAGCAGAAGAGATCACTAAATCATATTCATCAAAATTAAAACTTTTCCAAACTAGAGGCAATAAAAAACGCAAAGGACTTATTAATTTATCACAAAAAGGCAAACTACCAAACCAGCTCTCCACTATTACTGAATTTTTGAAAAAAGAGCCAGCATTTGAATCTTTAATATAAAAGGAAGTATAAATCGGCGCTTCCGGCCAAATTTCACTTAGAGCCGACAGAACTCTTTCGGCCCCGCCGTATTCTTTTAGATAATCGTGTACTAAAGCAACTTTCATTTTGAGTTTTACGAAAAAGAAACTTGTTTATTTTGATCCGCCAGCTGGCGGAGAGAAACAAGGTTCTGTCGTTTCGACAGGTTCTTCTTTCGAGCCTTCGAGAAACAAGGTTCTGCCGAAGGCAGGTTCTTATATTAGGGTCATCTGCCTTTCATCTTTTTTGACTTCTTTTTCTATTTTCATCCCTGGCAATCTACGAATCAAGCTCTTAAACTCTAATTCTTCAAATAGTTTTATCGCTTCTTCTTGGTCGTAATCATGTAAAAGACATTTTTTTAAATTTAATTTAATCGGAACGTTAGTAATAATCGTTGCTAATTTCTGTGATAAAAGACCACTTTCCTTGCCTTCTTTAAGCTTAGTTACTGTTGCCGGTCTAACTTTATCTAAATTTTGATAAATCTTTTTCAGATTATCGTATTTATTTAAAAGCTCAACTGCTGTTTTTGGTCCAATGCCCGGTATACCGGGATAATTATCAGAACTGTCACCAATCAAAGCTTTATAATCTATGATTTGTTCCGGTTTAATCCCTAAAAATTTTTTTACTTTTTCTTGATCAAAAAGTTCAGCTTCAGCAAAACCTTTTCTAGGTGCATAAACTTTAATATTTTTTTTAATCAGTTGCATAATATCTTTATCGCCGGTAACAATAATAACTTCTATATTTTTTACTCTATGTACTTTATTTTGTACAGCTTGTGAAGCAAGCGTTCCGATAACATCATCCGCTTCAAAACCTTCTTTGGAAAAAAGCGGAATATTTAAAGCTCTAACAATTTGATGAACTCTTTTAATCTGGCCTGCCAATTCCTGATCCATTTGTGGACGTTGGACTTGATAACCAAGATATTCCTTGTGACGAAAAGTGGGTTTAGGTAAATCAACGGCGACAGCTAAATATTTAGGTTTCAAATCATCTAAAACAGCCAAAAGAATTCTGGTAAAACCGTAAGCGGCATTGACCAATTCGCCTTTCCTAGTAGTTAAAGTTAAAGGAAAAGCGTGATATGCCCGATGAAGAATTGCATGCCCATCAATTAAAACCAACCGTTTCATTAATTATTTTCTTTCATTAATTTCTCAAAACCATCCCCTTCGATTGTCTCTTCTTCCATTAATTTAAGAGCAACTTTCCCTAATCTCTTTAATTGTTTTTTTAGAATTCCTAAAGCTTGCTCATAACCTCTATCAATAATTCTTTTAATCTCCTGGTCAATTTTAGCTTGCATTTCTTGGCTAATTTCTGAAGGCTGAGCCCAACTCCGACCCCATTCGTTCATTTCCACCTGAGGACCTAAATAAATCGGACCTAATTCGCTCATACCAAAATCAACTACCATATGCCGAGCAATTTGAGTGGCTTTATCAATATCCGAAGCCGCTCCGGCGGTAAATTCTTTAAAAATTAATTCCTCGGCGGCCCGACCACCCAAAAGTGTCGCTACCGTTTCCAAAAGATGAGATTTAGTTTCTGTCAAACGATCTTGTCTGGGAGGAATTAAAGTAAAACCCATAGCTACGCCTCTGGAAACAATAGAAATCCGGTTAACCGGATCCATATTAGGTAAATAATAACTAGCAACAGCATGACCGGCTTCATGATAAGCTGTCATTTTTCTTTCTTCTTCTGACTGCAATCGTTTTTTTTGCGGCCCTAATTTTACTTTTAGAGAAGCTTCATCAATATGTTCTGAACTAATTTCTTTTTTGTTTTCTCTGGCCGCAGAAATAGCCGCTTCATTCAACATGTTTTCTAAATCAGCACCGGAAAAACCAACTGTTGCCCGAGCCACTTTATTCCAATCAACGCCTTTAGTAAAAGGTTTCCCCCGAGCATGGATGGCCAAAATAGCTTTCCGATCATCAACATCCGGCATATCTAAAACCACTCGGCGATCAAAACGACCTGGACGTAATAAAGCCGGATCTAACAAATCACCACGATTGGTAGCCGCCAAAACCATAACATTATCATTAGGAGTAAAACCATCCATCTCTACCAAAATTTGATTTAATGTTTGTTCCCGCTCATCATGACCGCCGGTAAATCCCGTCCCTCGATGACGACCAATAGCATCAATTTCATCAATAAAAATAATCGATGGTGCCGTCTTTTTAGCATTATTGAATAAATCTCTTACCCTACTAGCACCAACCCCAACTAGCATTTCCATAAACTCGGAACCGGCCATTGAAAAGAAAGCAACACCGGCTTCTCCGGCCACAGCCTTTGCCAATAAAGTTTTACCAGTACCGGAAGGACCAACTAATAAAACACCTTTAGGGGTTCTGGCTCCTAATTTTCGATATTTCCCTGGATGCTTTAAAAAATCAACAACTTCCTGTAATTCTTTTTTCGCTTCATTAACTCCAGCAACATCTTTAAAAGTAACCGCTTGTTTTCCCTTAGAAAAAATTTGAGTTTTAGAACGACCGAAAGAAAAAATACTATCTTGAGCTCCTCGAGCTTGACGGAAAATGAAAAAGAAAAACAAAATCATTAAAGCAAAAGGCAAAACTCCTGATAAAATATTAATCCAAACTTGAGACATTGACATGTCTTTGATTGTCAAATTTGCTGTAGCTGGATTAATATCAGCTTCTTTAAGAATTTCTGTGAAACTGGATTGCGATTCTTTTCTGGAGAAAAATGTTTTACCGTCTTGATCAGTTAAAATAATTTTATTCTCTTCAATTTTAATTTCTTTTATTTTGTTTTCTTTAATATTGGTTAAAGCTTGAGATAAGGCTATTTCCTCTCCGGTCGGCTGATTTTTAGCAGGAAAAGAAAAGAAGAAAGAAAAAATAATGGCTAAGACCAAAAGCCAAATAAGAAGATTTTTTAAATTGATTTGAAATTTAAATTCGTATTTTTTAACTGGTTTTGAAGGAATTTTTTTGTTTTCCATTGACGGTTAATTTTAGCACATCCCAAGCTTGACTTCAAACCAAACCCATAGCTTTTTTGACTTCCATTAATGTTTGTTTAGCAATTTTAGAACAATAAAGTCTTCCCTCTTCAAGAATTTTACTGACTAATTCAGGATTGTTCTCAAAATATTTTCTTTTTTCTTGAATCGGTTTTAATTCTTCATAAATAGCTTGGGCTAATTTTTCTTTCAATTCACCATACCTTATTCCCTCCCCTAAATATTTTTTCTCATTATCTTCACGCTCTTTCTTACCCATAAATAATTCTACTAAAACTAATAAATTAGCTGCTCCGCCTTCCTTAGGTAAAATTTCACCTTTCCCAGAATCTGTTGGCATTTTTGCTAATCTTTCTTCAATCGTTTTTAAATCATCAGTTAATAAAATAAAACTACCTTTGATCGATTTACTCATCTTGCCGAAACCCAAAAGGCTAGGAATATAAGTACCTTGGGTTTCAAAAGCTTTCGGCTCAGGAAAAACATGGCTAAACATCGAATTGAATTTCCGAGCAATTTCCCGAGCCACTTCTATATGCGGTAATTGATCTTTACCTACTGGGACTAGCTCCGCTTTATAAACTAAGATGTCAGCCGCCATTAAAATCGGATAGTAAAAAAGACCAACATTTATATAATGTGGATTTTCTATTTTCTTTTGCTTATATGTTGGTAACTGTTCCATGCGGGAAACCGGATAGATTGTCCCTAAAAGATAAGCTAACTCTATATGTTCAGGAACTTGTGATTGAGTCATTAAATGACATTTTTTTGGGTCTAAACCGCAACCTAAATAATCTAGAACCACTTCTCTAATCTTCGACTGCATTTTTTTTGGCTCGTAAGGCGTGGTAATTCCATGTAAATCAACAATAGAATAAATACAATCTAAATCTTCTCTATCTTGCAAAGCCAAATAACCTTTAACTCCACCCAAATAATTACCTAAATGGAGGCATCCTGTTGGTCGAGAACCGGAAAAAACTCGTTTCTTAATCATCTTTCTATTTTAACAAAAAACCACTTCTAAAAGAAGTGGTTAACAGTAGCAGGGGTGGGGATCGAACCCACGATCTTCGGTTTATGAATCCGGCGCTCTACCAACTGAGCTACCCTGCCGAGTCTAGCTGTTGGCTAGCTAAAAGTTTTTTGGTTTACACTAAGCTGAATGTGTTGCGGGGCTGGGAGTTGAACCCAGCCTGTGAGATTATGAGCCTCACGTGCAGCCGTACACTACCCCGCATATCCGAAACTAATTCTAACAAAAAATGGCTTGAAAAACAAGCTAAATTTAAAGAAATAGATTTAACCATTGCCGCCAATTAGGTAGTGGTTTTTGTGCTTGATTTCCCTTTCCTTCTATCACCTGACCAAAATTAGGCGGCAAGATAACAACTGTTTCCCCTTCTTTGACCATATTCAGCTTATTTCTTGCCTCTTCTTCTATAAAAGATGAGCTTTGATAAAGTTCTTTTTTCTTAGCCAAGGCTTCTGTCTCTTTTTCTAATTGACTGACTTTTTGTTCAGCCTCTTTTAATTGATTTGTTGTTTGCAATAGTCTAAAAATGTTTCTTGACAAATTTACTATAAAAACAAGGCCAATAATAATGATTAGAACCTGTAAAGATTTATTTCTTAACATATTGACAACTAGCCTCACCAGTGCTATTATAAGCTAAAGTTTTTCAAAAAAGCTTTAGCGTTAACGAGTTTTACTCATTATGAGACAGAATAATTCATTATTCTATCGAATAACGAGTTTTACTCATTATGAGATATATTAAATTCCTGCTCCGTAACTTCTTATGGAAGATAAATTATTAATTATTGTTCAAAAAAAATTTTTAGATTACCTTAAAAAACAAGGTAAATCTTCGTCTACTATTTTAGCATATAACAATGATTTGAACCAATTTACCGACTTCTTAAACAAACGGCAAATTACTCAAGTTACTTCTATTAATAAGGAACAAGTTGAAGAGTTTAAAGAATTTCTTAATTTCAATAAATATTTACCAAAATCAGCTTCTCGGAAGCTTAATGCCATTAAATCTTTTTTTAGATATCTTAAAAATCAAAATTTAATTGAAGGCAATCCTTCAGAAAATGTTGATTACCCTCAATATGAAACTAAACCACCGAGAATTTTAACTCAAATGGAATATCGTTCTTTAAGAGACGCTGTTCGTAATGATATCCGCCTTGCCGCAGTCATTGAATTGTTATTGCAAACCGGTATGAGAATTGGCGAGCTAGCCCGTTTGGAGCTTGATGATCTAAAAGATAGTCAAATTAGGATTAGAGCTTATGAATCCCAACCGGAAAGATTGATTATTCTAAATCAAGCCGCTAAAAAAGCTTTAGACCATTGGTTGGATTTTCGAACCAAAACTAAAACTAAAAATATTTTTATTACTAAAACCGGACGGCCTTTTTTGATCAGAAATATCCGAACCATTATTAACCGTTATTTTAAAGAAGCGGAAATTAAAAATGCGACCATTAATGATTTACGCCATACCTTTATCGCCCATCAATTAAGCAATGGGACTTCTGTTGTTCTAATTCAAAAATTAGTTGGCCATAAACG
>JAPLYW010000008.1 GCA_026395335.1 Candidatus Shapirobacteria bacterium | reverse complement strand
GGAATTGTTATTGACCGTTGTTTGAGAGTGGCCGGAGACGAGATGGATCAAGCTTTGATTAATTTTATTAAATTAAAATATTCTTTACTTTTAGGTCAAGCTTCAGCTGAGGAAATTAAAATTCAATTAGGTTCGGCTTTACCACCGGATCGTTTAGTTAATAAAGGAATGAGGGGGGATAAAGAAGCAGTTTCTGATTATAAAGAAGCTTTGTTTCTCGAAGCTCGAAATAAAGAAAAGCAAATGGTAGTACGTGGTCGTGATTTGGAAACCGGTTTGCCTAAATCAATTAAAATCAGCGCTCAGGAAATTCGGGAGGCTTTATCTCCGGTTATTCATCAAATTGTGGAACAGATTTCTGACGTAATTGAGGAAGCTCCGCCGGAATTGGTAAATGATATGGTATCTAAGGGAATTGTTCTTTGTGGCGGCGGTTCTTTAATTACCGGTTTGGACAAATTAATTGCTGAAGAAACGAAAATTCCGGTTTGGGTAGCTGACGATCCGCAAACTTGTGTTGTCCGCGGTTGCGCTAAAATTCTTGCTGATGAAAAAATGCTTAATAGATTTAGGATTACCGGTAGTTTAAGATAATTTCAAGCACATTAATATTTTAAATTTTTATTATCAGTGAGAGAAAGGAACGGCGATGAGAAGAGATAAAGATTATGGTTGGGTCTGGCCGGTTTTAGGTTGTTTTTTATTGACGGTTTTTATTGTTTGGCTTTTTTCAATAATCCTACCCTCAATAAGAGTTGAAGGTAAAATCTTTAATAATTTTTTAACTCAAATGAAGAATTTCGAAAGTTTGGAGGGTTGGTTTCTCCTAGTAGTGGTTGCTTTTTTAATTAGCGCCATGATTACAGGGATTGCCCTTAATTTTTGGCGTTTCAGCCTAAGAAAAATAAAATCAAAGAGAATCGACAAACAGAAAGCCTTTCGGTAGTACAAATGAAAAATAGCGGTAATCTTTGATTATCTTTTGCCGGGATTACCGCTATTAACTTACTTTTATCCAACCCTTCCTTTCTCTCACTTTTTTCCAAGAAAGTCGCCAAACCGGCGGCTTTTTTGTTGGCTAAATTTAGCAGACTCTTATTATAAGACTTTATATATGTAAAATTATAGGATTATATTTAGTAAATTCTATAAGATAGAAACTGCAAACAAAGTAAAAATTCTATCTAGTATGTTAGAATAAATTTATGAAGAAAGAGCCATGGTTCAAAAAAATTGGTGGTCTTTTTGTTTCTCTTCTTTTAGTATCTTTACTGTTGGTATTTCTCGGCAGAAAATCTTGGTTTTTAAGATTGGAAGGTTGGTTAAACCGACCTGTAGCCTTGTTAGAACAGAAAACTTTGATCAGTTGGGAAAATTTAAATTCCGGTTTTAAAAATTTAGGGGCAAATCAGGGTCAAGAAAAACAAATTTTTCTTTTGGAGGGAAAATTACGCCAGTTGGCTGTAGAACAAAACCAGCTTTCTTTGTGTCAGGAAGAGAACGAAAAAATTAAAAAAATGTTAGGGGCTAGTTTGCCGGCTAGTTGGCAGTTTATGGAAGCTAAAGTTATTGGTTTAAATGAAAAAATGAAAATTGATAAGGGAGAGAGGGAAGGAATAAAAACGGGGATGAATGTTCTTTCCGAAAATATTTTATTAGGCAGAATTGAAACAGTTCAAGAACATCAATCTTTAATCCAGATGGTTTATCAGCCTAATTTAAAAATTCCTGTTGTTGTAAAACGAGCCAATCAAGCCGGAGTACAAGCCAGAGGCCTTTTAATCGGCCAATATAAAAATAAAATGATTTTAGATAGAGTTTTACAGGGAGAAGATTTGCAAAAAGGCGATATTGTGGTGACTAGCGGTGAGGAGGGTTGGTTACCGGATTTAGTTATTGGTCAGATTGAAGAAGTGATACCTAAATCAGCTGAAGTTTATCAAAAAGCCACGGTTTCGCCCTTAATTGATTATCAGAAATTAAGAATAGTTTTTTTGGTGGTAAAGTAATAAAAGTTGGTCGTTTACCGAAATTTTATCTAATATGAAATCTTATTTAATCCTTATTCCTATTTTCCTTTTTGCTCTTTTGCAGGGAGCTTTTTTGTCTTTAAATTTAGTCTTGCTGACGGTTTTGATTTTTGCTGCTTTTAAAACTAATCGACAATCTTTATGGGTAGCTTTCTGGAGTGGTTTAATTCTAGATTTAGCTAAAGGCCAAAATTTCGGATTATCCTCATTGGTTTTTTTATTAGTAGCTGGTTTGATAATTTTATATTCGCAAAGATTTGAACCCGGTTGGCCACCGTTTTTAACCATTTTAGCTTTTAGTTTTGATTTAATATTAAGCCGTATAACAAACGGTTATTTAAGTTGGTTATCAAGTCTAATCTTAGCTTTATTGACGCTAATATTAACTTTTAGTTGGTGGCATTTTGTTGGCAGGAGTTTAAATACTAAAATTAAGTTAAGATCTTTTTTAACTAGATAAGAACCTTGTTTTTCGAAGACTCAAAATAAGAACCTTGTTTCTCTCCGCCAGCTGGCGGATCAAAATGAAAAATCAAAAAATTTATTTTTTCTACGGTTTGTTGGCTATTAGTTTTCTTTTTCTTTTAGCCAGACTTTTTGAGGCTCAAATTATTTTTGGTGAAAAAAATCGTAGTTTAGCCGAAGGCAATCGTATTAAAAAAGAAATCATGCCGGCGCCACGAGGTATGATTTATGATCGTAACGGTAAAGAGTTGGTAAGAAATGTGCCGATCTATCGAAAGATAGTGCAGAGCACAAAGTGTAAAGTGCAAAGTAAAGAATGTTTTGAAATTATTTCAAGGGAAGAAGCTTTAGCGATGGAAGCAAGAGGAGAAACGGAAAATCTAAGAATGGATATTAGCCGCCAGTATTTATATGGTATGGCTTTAGCTCATGTTATTGGTTATTTGGGTGAAGCCAATGAAAATGAGGTTAAAGAAAATAAATTTAAAGCAGGTGATTTGGTCGGGCGTATGGGGGTTGAAGAACAATATGACCGGATTTTAAGAGGCAAAGAAGGAGGAGAAGTTTATGAAGTTGATGCTCAAGGTCGTAAAATTCGCCAGATTGGTAGAACTGAAGCGATACCAGGTCAAGATATACATCTTTCTATAGATGCAGAACTTTCAAAAATTGCCTATGAATCTTTAGATAATAAATTAGGGGCGGTAGTCGCCACTACGGCCAAGGATAATCAAATTTTAGTTTTGGTTTCCAGTCCCTCTTTTGATCCCAATATTATGGTTAACAGAACAGGGGAACAGGAAAATCAAAAAATAGAAGAATTTTTAAATGATCCTTTAAAACCATTTTTTAATCGGGCCATTGGCGGTGTGTATCCTCCGGGATCAACTTTTAAAATAGTAGTATCTGTGGCTGGTTTGGAAGAAAACAAAATTGATGAAAATACCGTTTGGAATGACACAGGCGAGATTAAAGTTGGTAATTATTCTTATAAAAACTGGTACCTTACCGAATATGGGCGGGTTGAAGGAGAAGTTAACCTCGTTAAGGCGCTTAAACGTTCTACAGATACTTTTTTTTATAAAGCCGGAGAATGGATTGGTCCCAACCTTATAGTTAAATGGGCAAAAAATTTTGGTTTGGGACAAAAAACTAATATTGATTTGCCAGGAGAAGCAAGCGGTTTGGTTCCTGATCCTAATTCTAAAAATAGTCAAACCGGTGAAAGATGGTATTTAGGTAACACTTATCATTTGGCTATCGGTCAAGGTGATTTATTGGCGACACCTTTACAAATTAATTTAATGACGACAGTTATTGCCAATAATGGTAAGTTATGTAAAGTTAGCGTAAAGGAACAGGATAATAAGAAATTGAAAGATTGTCAGGATTTAAAAATAAAAACAGAAACTTTACGTTTGGTGAAAGAGGGGATGAAAGAAGCTTGTGAAACTGGAGGGACAGCTTTTCCATTTTTTGATTTTTCTCCTCAGATTGCTTGTAAAACAGGAACAGCCCAGTTTGCTGATAAAGAAAAAACTCATGCTTGGTTTACTTCCTTTGCACCGTTGGACAAGCCGGAAATCGTTGCCACGGCCATTATCGAGGGTGGTGGAGAAGGTTCTGCTCAAGCCGCCCCAGTGGTTAAAAAAATGATGGAGGCATGGTTTCATGGAAATTGATGAGAAACTTTATTGGTTTGGTTTTAGTCTTTTTAACGGTATCGGTCCTAAAAGATTTGCTTTATTAAAAAATTACTTCGGTTCGGCACAAAAAGCCTGGCAAGCATCTTTGCCAGAACTTCTTAAAGTAGGTTTAAATCCTCAATTAGCTCAAAGCTTTGTTGAATTTCGTCAAAAAACAAATTTAGATTCGTCTTTTCTTCGGCTGCGTGAAAAGAAAATAGAGTGCCAGACCATTGACGATAAAAATTATCCCGAAAATCTTAAAAAGATTGATAACCCGCCATTTATTCTTTATAAGAAAGGAGAAATTAAAACACAGGATAGCCTAGCAATAGCGGTAGTCGGGACAAGAAAAATGAGTAGCTATGGAAAACAAGTCACAGAAAAACTAGTTAGCGAATTAGTTGGTTATGGTTTAACAATCGTTTCCGGTTTGGCTCGAGGTGTTGATACAATAGCTCATCAAACCGCTGTTAATTGTAAAGGACGGACAATTGGTGTTTTGGCTTGTGGACTGGATTTAATCTATCCGCCGGAAAATAAAATATTAGCAGAAAAAATTATTAACGGATATGGATCCGTGATTTCCGAATTTCCTCCCGGTTGTCAAGCAGTTCCGGGGAATTTTCCAGCCCGTAACCGTATCATTGCCGGTCTTTCTTTAGGAACTTTAGTCATTGAAGGTGAAGTTGGTTCTGGATCTTTAATCACAGCCCGTCACGCAGTTGAGCAAGGTCGGGAAGTTTTTGCTGTTCCGGGACCAATTACCAGCAGTAATTCAGCCGGACCGGCTTTATTAATTAAACAAGGAGCTAAATTGGTAGAAAATGTTCAGGACATTTTGGAAGAATTGAATATTGATAATAGAACAAAGAATATAGTGCATAGTGCAAAGGAAATCAGGGCGGAAAACCCAGAGGAAGAAATAATTTTTAATATTCTTATCAATGAAGAAAAACATATTGACCAAATTATCAGAGAGTCTAAAATGGATATCGGGAAAGTAACCAGTTTATTAACAATGATGGAGATAAAAGGGATGATTAAAAATTTAGGGAATATGATTTATGTTATAAATAATAGATAGATGAAAAGCTTAGTCATTGTTGAGTCACCAACGAAAGCCAAGACCTTAAGTAACTTTTTAGGTAAAGATTACGAGGTAGTTTCTACCATGGGGCATATCCGTGACTTACCGGAAAAAAAACTGGGAATAAAAGTTGAAGAAAAAAAAGGAAAATATAAATTTATTTTAGATTATGTTTCTTTACCAAAAAAAGAAGAAACAATTAAAAAATTAAAGCAAGCGGCCAATAAAAAGGAAAAGATTTTTTTGGCTACCGATCCTGATCGTGAGGGTGAAGCTATTGCTTGGCACACCGCTCAAATATTGAGCGGGAATGGTAAGCAGCAAATGGTGCGTGTTGCCTTTCATGAAATTACCAAATCAGCAATTGAAAAAGCTTTGAATAATCCGGGAGAAATTAATTTTTCTTTAGTTGATGCTCAGCAAGCCCGTAGGGTTTTGGATCGTTTGGTGGGATATAAACTTTCACCTTTACTTTGGCGAAAAATTAGGCGGGGATTATCGGCTGGTCGTGTTCAATCGGTTACCGTGCGTTTAATAGTTGATCGCGAGCGAGAAATCGAAAAATTTATTCCGGAAGAATATTGGGAAATTTGGGCGGATTTAAAAAAACATATTGGTG
Organism: Candidatus Shapirobacteria bacterium; assembly: GCA_026395335.1. GTDB lineage: Bacteria > Patescibacteriota > Microgenomatia > PFEM01 > JAPLYW01 > JAPLYW01. The sequence continues at coordinate 14,189 of JAPLYW010000008.1, read as the reverse complement.
GGTTAAAGGATAATATACCTCCTTTTTCAGTCAAATTAGTTAAACTTAACGGTAAAAATCTAAAGGTTGAAAATGAAACTCAAACAAAACAGATATTGGAAGAATTAAAAGATGCTAATTATGAGGTAGGAAAGGTTGAAAAAAAAGAGATAGCCCAAAAACCCATTCCGCCTTTTACCACTTCTACTTTACAGCAAAGAGCGGTTTCCCGTTTAGGTTTTTCCAGTAAAAGAACAATGAGGATTGCTCAATTTTTATATGAAAAAGGTTTAATTACTTATCATCGGACCGACTCCTTAAATCTAGCCGAGGAAGCGGTTTCTCAAATTCGCCAATTCATTAAAAAAAATTATGGCGCTGATTTTTTAGCCGAAAAGCCTCGTTTTTATAAAACCAAATCAAAAGTAGCTCAAGAAGCTCATGAAGCCATTCGACCGACCGATGTTAATCGTCAACCGGAAGAATTTTCAGGAGAAAACAGAGATGAAGAACGTCTTTATGATTTGATTTGGCGACGGGCTTTGGCTTGCCAGATGGCCGCAGCTATTTGGGACCAAACTAAAATTGATGTGCAGGCGGCCGGTTTAAAAAATATTTATAACCTGGTTACTGAAGGCAAAATTATTAAATTTTCCGGTTGGATGAAACTTTACGAAAAGATTAATCAGGAAACTTTAAATAATACGGTAGCTGAATCGATTTTACCGGAAGTAAAAGCGGGTGATGATTTAGATTTAATTAAATTGAAAAATGAACAGAAGTTTACCCAGCCTCCAGCCAGATATACAGAAGCGACTTTAATTAAAGCCTTAGAAGAAAGAGGTATCGGTCGGCCTTCAACTTATGCGCCGACAGTTTCTACGATTGAGGATCGGCAATACGTAGAAAAAAATGAGGGGAAATTTAAACCTTCGGTTTTAGGAATTACGGTTAATGATTTTTTAATAGAATATTTTCCGGAAATCTTTGATTATCAGTTTACTGCCAAAATGGAAGATGAACTGGATGATATTGCCAATGGTAAATTAGAATGGGAAGAAGTTATTGGTGAATTTTATGCTCCTTTTGAAAAAAAATTAGGAGCTGTAAACGAAGTGGCGGAACGGGTTCAGGTACCAACAGAGGCTATTGGTGAAAAATGTCCGGAATGTAAAGAAGGAGAATTAGTTATTAGAGTTGGTAAATTCGGTAAGTTTATTTCCTGTTCGCGTTTTCCGGATTGTAAATACTCAGCGCCTTTCATCCAAAATTTAGAAGGAGTAGTTTGTCCGAAATGTGGTAATAAAATAGTAATTAAAAAAACCAGAAAAGGCAAACAATTTTATGGCTGTGCTAATTATCCAAAATGTGATTGGGCTTCTTGGCGAAAGCCCACCCTAGAAAAGCCATAAAAAATTATTTTTTTTAATACTAGACTTTAATAATTAAAATCGATTATCTTTATTTATGTCCCAATGTTTAGCTGTTAAAAAATCAATTTTAGAAAAAACTGATTTTTGGTCTAGATTTCCCAGGAAAGACGAAAAGATTCGTGGCAGTTTGTCTCTTATTCCTGAAGAAATTAATAATTTTTTGGAGATTATTGATAATAATAAAAAATTCAAAGAGAGAAGAGGTGAGAATGGTATTGAGGATAAACCTGAATATCAGCAAATTATTTTTTATGGTTTGATTCGCCAAGGTGAGAAATTTTTTGTTTATCAGCGTGGTGGCGGTAATAATTCCCAATATAAGGAGACCAGACTACAATCAAAAATTTCCGTAGGTATCGGTGGCCATATTGAACCTTTTGACAATGGTTTAATTGATTCTTTATATCGTGAATTTGATGAGGAAGTTATTTTGAAAAAAAACAATCAGATTGTCAACTTAAGAAACGAAAAAGGAGAAATTAATAAAGAACTTTTTAATCAACTAGCCGAGATTAAAGTTTTAGGCTTAATCAAGGATGAAACTGGTGAAGTGGAAGAAGTCCATATGGGGTTAATTGCTGAAATAAAGCTCTTATCGCTAGAACTTTCTATAGAGATTAGAGACCATGAAGAGAATATTAATGGTCAGATGATGAGCCTTGAGGAGTATCAATCTTGGATTGGTCAGGGAGAAGTTGTTCCGGAAGAATGGACAAAAATTGTTATTAATGATTTTTTGGTTTAGGGCCAGTCACTTCTTAACCTCTTGAATTGAACCCCTTTTTTTGTTAGAATAGTTTTATTACGAAGTAACAAACTTTGTTTATATTACACACATCGACATTCGTTTTTCTGATTACTTCTTGTCGATGGCGGATTAAGAAAAACGGAAAATATCATTTAAATGGCGAAAAAAATCGTAATTAATAAAATTAATAAAAATATTTCTGAACCAAAAAAGAAATTGGTTGTTAGTGGCCCAAAAATAGAGTTAAAAGCTCTTTTGGATGCCGGTTGTCATTTTGGTCATCAGTCTCAGCGCTGGAATCCTAAAATGGCTAATTATTTATATGGTATTCGGGACGGAGTCCATATTTTTGATTTAGTTAAGACTAAAACCGGTTTAGAAAAAGCCGTTGAATTTGCTAAAGAAATCGCGTCTAAGGGCGGTAAAATCATTTTTGTCGGAACTAAACGTCAATCTCAATCAATTATTAAGGAAGAAGCCTTAAAGGCGAAAATGCCTTTTGTTTCTGAACGTTGGTTGGGCGGGATTTTAACCAATTGGGGAATAATTAAAAAATCTATTAATAAGCTTAAGGATTTGAAAGAACAAAAAGCTTCCGGTGAGTTGGCTAAAAAATTTACTAAAAAAGAAAATATTTTAATTGATAGAGAAATTACGCGTCTGGAAAGATTTTTTGGTGGTTTGGTTGATTTAAAAGATTTACCAGCGGCTCTTTTTGTAATTGATGTTAAAAAAGAAAAAGCGGCTTTGCAGGAAGCTTCGAAAAAAGGAATTCCGGTAATTGCCGTTGTTGATTCTAATGTTGATCCTGATTTAGTTAATTGTTTAATTCCGGCTAATGATGATGCGGTTGGTTCAGTTAAATTAATTGTTGGTCTTATCGCTGAGGCGATTATTCAAGGTAATCAGATTTGGGAAAAAACTCAAAAGAAAGTATGAAAAACAAAAATTTTCTAGACGAGATTAAAAAATTAAGGGTTAAAACTAAGGCTGGAATAATGGATTGTCGTCAAGCTTTGGAAGCTTCTTCCGGTGATTTTAAAAAAGCGGAAGAATGGTTGCGGGAAAAAGGAATCAAAAGCGCTGATAAAAGAGCCCAAAAAGCAACGGGCGCTGGTTTGATTGAAACTTATACTCATGGAGAGGGTAAAATTGTGGGGATAATTGAGCTTGGTTGTGAAACCGATTTTGTTGCCCGAACCGCTGAGTTTAAAGAACTAGCTCATGAGTTAGCTATGCAAGTAGCTGCAATGAAACCCAAAAATACTAAAGAATTTTTGGCTCAAGTTTGGATTCGTGATCAAGGAAGAAAAATAGAAGAATTAGTTAAAGAACTTTCCGGTAAAACAGGAGAGAACATTAAGGTTAACCGCGTTGCCCGTTTTGAATTGGGCGAGGAAATTTAATTTTAATGCAATTTAACGAAGTCCGCGAAAAAATGAGCAAAGCTTTAGAAGCTTTGTTGAATGATTTAAATACTCTAAGAACCGGTCAGGCTAATCCGGCTTTAATTGAACGGATTATGGTAGAGGCTTATGAAACTCGTATGTCTTTGTTGGAATTAGCGACGATTACCACCGATGGTCCAGCCCAGCTTTTAGTTACTCCTTTTGACCAAACCATTTTAAAGAATATTGAAAAAAGTTTAACTATGGATCGTAATTTAGGTTTTTCTGTTAGTATTGATGGTTCTGTCATTCGTATTCAAATTCCGCCTTTATCTGAAGAAAGGCGTCAGGAATTTATTAAAATCCTCCATCAAAAATTAGAAGCTGGTCGGGTAATGATTCGTCAGGCTCGCCATGAAGCTATGGAAAATATTCAACATGCTTTTAACGATAAAGATTTAGGTGAAGATGAAAAATTTCGTTTTGAAGAACAGCTTCAAAAAATAACCGACGAATTTAATAGTAAAATTGATGAGATGGGCAGTCGAAAAGAAACAGAACTGCTGGCCATTTAATTAATTTTCAATTTCTAATTTCTAATCAATTCATGCTTTTAACTTTAATTACTTTCTTTATTATTTTATCTATTCTAATTTTTGTTCATGAATTTGGTCACTTCTTAGTTGCTAAGAAGGCCGGGATTAGAGTTGAAGAATTTGGTTTTGGTTATCCGCCGAGAATTTGGGGGAAAAAGATTAAGGGGACGATCTATTCAATCAATTGGCTGCCTTTTGGCGGTTTTGTCAGACTTTTTGGAGAAGATTTTACAGATGAATATAAGTTAAAATCCGGAGGAGCTCAAGACGCCTTTTTTTCTAAATCAAAAAGAGCAAGAACAGCAGTTTTAATAGCGGGAGTTTTATCTAATTTTTTATTGGCAATAATTGTTTTCTCCATAATTTATTCCTTTTCCGGTATTCCGACTAAAACTGAACAAGTTAAAATTTTAGATATTTTTCCTGGCTCGCCGGCAGAGCAAGCTGGTTTAAAAAGTGGTGATATCATCCAAGAGTTTAATCATCAGCCGCTTAAAGATAGTAATGTTTTAGTTGCTTTAACGGATAAAAATTTAGGTCAAATGATTACTTTAAAAATTCAAGGTGAAGAAAGAATGATAAAAGTTATGCCTTGGGAATATGAAGTTGTTACTGGTGATAATCTCTGGAAAATTTCTGAAAAAATTTATCAAAATGGTTATCGTTGGGTAGAAATTGCCCGTTGGAATAAGATAAAAAATCCCGGGTTAATTTTAGTTGGCGAAAAATTAACTGTTGATAATGATGGTCAATCTAAGAAATTATCAGGAATTTTTGAGGTTAATTTAAGCCCACGTCTTCAAAATCCTGAGAATGAAGGCCCCTTAGGTGTTATTATCTCTAATACGGAAATGAAGAAATATCCTTTTTGGCAAATGCCTTTTTTGGGAGCTTGGGAAGGGATTAAAGAAGCTTTTAGTTGGACGGTTTTAATTATTCAATCATTGGGGAAAATGTTGACTGATTTATTTATTAAAGGTAAAGTTCCGCAAGATATGGCTGGTCCGGTGGGTATTTTCCAAATTACCGGCGTTGTAGCCAAAACAGGTTTTTTAAATGTTTTACAATTTTTAGGTATTCTTTCCGTTAATTTTGCCGTGGTTAATATTTTACCTTTTCCGGCTCTGGATGGTGGACGATTGGTATTTGTTGCCTATGAAGCTATTTTTCGTCGCAAGCCTAAAGCAGCGATTGAGGGCTGGACAAATGTTGCTGGTATGTCTGTTCTAATCTTATTAATTTTTATAGTGACTTTTAATGACATTAAAAGATTAGCCGGAGCTGACTTTTTAAGTAATTTATTTCAAAAATTTTGGCCATTTTAATTTTTTGTTTTTCTTGGTTATAATTAACCTCAATGAGATATTCAAAACTTTTTGGTAAAACTATTCGTGAAATCCCCAAAGATATTTATTTAACCAGCCATCAGCTTTTATATAAAGCTGGTTTTATCCGTGAATTAGTTGCCGGTCGTTATTTTGTAACCAATTTGGGTTACAGAGTTATTAATAAAATCGTTAAGGTTATTGACGAAGAAATGGAAATGATTGGTTCACAACGGGTAATGACGCCAACTTTACATCCTTTATCTTTATGGCAAGCTACTCATCGCGATGAAGCCTTTGGCGAGTCTTTAATGAAAGTTAAAGACCGACGCGGTTCGGAATTTGTTATTGGGGCGACTCATGAGGCAGCTATGACCGAATTTGTCAAAAAATTTCAGCCGACTTTTAAAGATTTACCGATTATTGTTCATCAATTTAGTTCTAAATTCCGTGATGAAGTTCGGGCTAGAGGTGGATTAATCCGTTTAAGAGAATTTTTAATGAAAGATGCTTATTCTTTTGCTGCTGATGATAAACAATTTATGGAAACTTATTGGGATCAATATAATGCCTATTTAAAAATTGCCCAAAGATTAGGGATTAAAGTTCAGCCAGTGGAAGCCGATGCCGGAGCTTTGGGAGGTGACTTTTCCCACGAGTTTATGGCTTTAACTGAAAAAGGTGAGGATACTTTTGTAACTTGTACCAATTGTGATTATGCTGCTAATACAGAAAAGGCCCAAGGAATATTGGAAGACAAAAATAGTCAAGAAAAAGAAATGCCTTTAGAAGAAATTGAAGCTAAAAGAGGTTTGAATATGGAAGAAATGGCCTTATTTTATAAGGTACCTTTATGGCGTTTATTAAAAACAATTATTTTTATGGTTCAAGGTAAGTCAGTAGCGATTTGCATTAGAGGCGATTTGGAAATTAATGAAATAAAATTAGGCCATATTTTAAAAACAGCAGATTTTAGAATTCCTGAGCCGGAAGAAATAAAAAAATTAGGAACGGTTCGCGGTTTTGTTTCTCCGCTTAATTTAAAAGTTGATTGTTTTTTAATTGATAAATCAGTTTTGTCAGTTAAGAACTTAATTACCGGGGCTAATAAGCTTAATGTTGATTACAAAAATTTTAATTATCCTCGTGATTTAAAAAATGCCCAAATAGTTGATATTGCTTTGGTTAACAACGAGTTTAAGTGTCAAAAATGTCAAAAAGGCAATTTGAAATTAAAAAGAGCTATTGAATTCGGTCATACTTTTAAATATGACGATTTTTATTCCAAAGCCTTAGATGCGTATTTTACTAATAAAGACGGTCAACAGAAATTACTTTTAATGGGGGCTTATGGTATCGGTATTGAAAGAGCCATGGCTATTATCGTTGAACAAAATAATGATGAACGGGGGATTATCTGGCCAAAATCAGTTTCCCCTTTTGATGTTCAGTTAATTAGCATAGAACATAGCACAAAATGTATAGTGCATAGTGAAGAAGTTTACAAAGAGCTACAGAAAAATGACATTGAGGTTTTATACGATGATCGGGAAGAAGTATCAGCCGGAGCAAAATTTGCTGATGCTGATTTAATCGGAATTCCAGTAAGATTGGTGGTTTCAGAAAGAGCTGGCGACAAAATTGAGTGGAAAAACCGAGATAAAAAAGAAACAGAACTGTTAAACCTCAAGGAAGTGATTAAAAAACTTTCTTTATGAAAAAAATTATTACTCATATAAACCCTGATTTAGATGCGATTGCTTCAGTTTGGCTTTTAAAGAGATTTTTACTCGCTTCGCCGTCGAATCGAGGCGAGCCCGGTTGGCAAGAGGCAGAAATTGATTTTTGTCCGGCTCAAAACACAATTGATGGTCAACCAGTTGATTCCAATCCAAATATCCTCCACGTTGACGTTGGCGGTGGAAAGTTAGATCATCATCAGACTAATGAATACCTTTCTGCTGCTAAACTTTGTTTTGATTTTATTAAAGAATCAAGAAAAGGCCAAGAATTAAGCCCACTTGATCTTCAGGCTTTAGAAAAAATTGTTGCTTTTGTGACAGAAGTTGATAATGCCGTAGATTTGTCTTGGCCTGAATTTCAGACTGAGAAATATGATTTTTATCTCCATAATATTTTAAGCGGTTTACGGGGGATTGGCGACGACGACTCTTCAGTTATGAATTATGGTTTAAAATCTTTGGATACGGTTTTTTATAACTTAAAAGGCCGGATAAGGGCGGAAGAAGAGTTAAAAAAAGGTCAAGAATTTCAAACTTCTTGGGGGAAAGCTATAGGGATAGAAACTGGTAATGAATTTGTTATACGAGAAGGGGAAAGAAAAGGTTATTGTCTGGTGATTAGAAGGGATCCGGATAAAGGTGGGATAAGAATTTATGCTAGTCCTGTTTCTAAAGTTAATTTACAAAAAGCCTATGAGACACTTAAAGAAAAAGATAAAGAAGGGGAATGGTTTCTACATTCTTCTGGTAAGATTCTTTTAAATGAATCCCGAACCAGAGAGATGAAGCCAACAAAAATTACTTTGAAAGAGATTATGGAGGTTTTAAAATTAGGTTAAAAAGATAAAACTATAAGAACCTGCCTACGGCAGAACCTTGTTTCTCTCCGCCAGCTGGCGGATCAAAATGAATGATTGTATCTTTTGTAAAATTATTAAAGGTGAAATTCCGAAAGATTTTATTTATGAGGATGAAAAAGTTGTAGTTTTTGCTGATATTAAACCTTCAGCTCCGGTTCATTTACTAATTATTCCTAAAAAACATATTGCTAAATTACAGGATTTGGGCGATAATAATAAAGAACTTCTAGGCCATATTTTACTAACAGCCAATAAAGTTGCCGAAATGAAAAATATTAAAAAAGGTTTTAAAATCGTGATTAACTGCGGCCCAGATGGTGGACAAAAAGTCCCACATCTTCATGTTCATCTTCTTGGTGGCTGGAGAGGGGGTGTGAAGTAAAATGGCGACAATAGTTCGACGCGGTCCTGGTGATACGGAAGATAAATTAATTGCCAAATTCCGAAAAAAAATCATTTCCGAAGATCTTTTAAACGAATTTAAAGAAAGACAGTTTTATAAACCGCCTTCTACCAGAAAAAAAGAAAAATTAGCGGCTTTACGCCGAGGTAGAAGGAGAAGATAGATAAATTGAAAATTTATGTTCATTGAACAGATTCAGAAAGATTTAAACACGGCTTTAAAAGAAAAAAATGAATTGCAGGTTTCTACCCTGCGTTTGTTGCTGTCGGAAATTCATAACTGCCGAATTGAGAAACAAGCAGAGTTGACTGAAGAAGATATTGTGGCGGTTTTAAGAAAAGAAGCCAAAAAAAGACAGGAAGCAATAGAAGCTTATCAACAAGCTGGACGGCAAGAATTGGTCGCTAAAGAAAGCAAAGAGTTGGACATTTTGAGTAAATATCTTCCTCAAGAGCTGTCAGGCGAGGAAGTGGAAAAAGTTGTTAAAGAGACTATTAATGAGATTGGAACTGTTAGTCAACAGGATTTTGGGCGAGTAATGAGCAAGGTTATGGAGAAGCTAAAAGGTAAGGTAGATGGCTCTAAAGTTGCTCAAGCTGTTAAAAAATTGATATAGTTTGTATGAGATTAATTCTAGTTGACACCTTCAAATGAATTCCGTTTTAATTAAATCAGCAAAAGAGTTTGGGCTTAGTGAAGAAAAGATTTTGGCTTGGGGGGAAAAGTATTTATTGAAAAATGGTTTGGATAATTGTGAATTAAGTATTATTTTTGTAAAGCCGGAAAAAATCCTGTCTTTTAACCGAAAATATCGCAATCTAGACGAAGCAACTAGTGTTTTAACTTTTTTTCAAGGGCAGGCCTATCCGTTTGATAAACGGATAACCCCTGAAAAAACCCTGATTTTAGGTGATATTGTTATTTGCCCGGAACAAGCCGAGCAAAAAAATCTTACAATTGAATTTTTAATTAATCATGGAATCAAAAACCTTTTATCTGAAATATCGACCGCAAAAAGTTTCTGACCTTGATTTAACTGATGTCCGCGAAAATCTTCAAAAAATATTAAAATCCCAAAAAGTTCCTCACGCTTTTTTATTCTCCGGACCTAAAGGTACCGGTAAAACTTCAGCCGCCAGAATTATTGCTAAAACTATAAATTGTCCTCATAAAAAAGAAAATGATGAACCTTGTAATAAATGTGATATTTGTCAGGAGATTACTTCCGGTTCAGCTATGGATTTGATTGAAATTGATGCCGCTTCTAATCGCGGTATTGATGATATTCGTAGTCTACGGGAGAAAATCAAATTGTCACCGGCTAGATGCCAATACAAGGTCTATATTATTGATGAAGTTCATATGTTAACCACAGAAGCCTTTAATGCTTTACTAAAGACTCTGGAAGAGCCCCCAGCTCATGCAGTTTTCATTCTTTGTACAACAGAAGCCCATAAATTACCTAAAACAATTATCTCCCGCTGTTTACAGATTAAATTTCGGAAATCAAAACCGGAAGAGTTAGTTCATTCATTAGAAAGAGTAGTTAAGGGTGAGAAATTGAATTTGGAAAAAGGAGTTTTGGAATCAATCGCTAAAGAAGCGGATGGCAGTTTTCGTGACGGCCAGAAAATCTTGGATCAGTTAGCTACCGGACAAGAAAAAATTTCCTTGATTGAATCGGAAAAATTACTAGGGCAAATTGAAGAACTTAAACCGGAAAAATTATTGGTTTTTATAGCTCAAAAAGAAGCTAAAAAAGCCTTGTTGGAGATTGATCGGATTGTTAATTTTGGGGCCGATTTGGATGTTTATCTGCAAAACCTTTTGGAAAAGTTAAGATTGATAAGGCTGCCATGGAAATGAAAACCACTCCGATTTTACAATTACCTTTAGAATTGGCGGTAGTTGAATGGTGTGAAGATGAAACTGGGAAAACATCGGCAACTCCTATTAAAGAAAAGCCAATTGAAGAAAAGAAAGAAATGAAAACAAATCCTTATTCGGAAAGTCAAGAAAATCTACCAAGGGAAAGTTTAGACAAAAATTCTGTTGATAGCCAAGAGCCATCAAAAAAAGTTATTGAATTTGTAGAAGGTGATGGGAATGGTGATGGTAATCTGCAGGCTATTATCAGCAAATGGGGTGATTTACTGGAAGGAGTTAAACCTTTAAATCATTCAGTCGAAGCTTTATTAAAAGCTGCCCGACCCTTGAAAATGGATAAAGGATTTTTGGTTTTAGAAGTTTTTTATAAGTTTCATAAAGAACGTTTAGATTCGGATAAATGCCGTTCTATTGTTGAAGAAGTAGCCAGTCAGCTTTTGGGAAATCAAATTAAAATTAAATGTATTTTGGGACAAAAGAAAAAAGAAGCTGTTAGCGAGCAAGAAAAAGATGATATAATGGAAGTTGCCAGTGAAATATTTAATGGTAAGCTGGTTGATTAATCAAAAAAAAGAAAGGATTTTTTTATGTTTGACAAATTTAAACAAATCGGTGAGTTAAAAAAAATGCGTGATGAAGCCATGAGAATTCAAAAAGAATTAGCTGCAGAAAAAGTGGAAATCAGTGAAGGCGATATTAAAATTATTATTTCCGGTGACCAAAAAATTCACGAATTGGAAATTAACGGTGAACCGCAGCCAAAATTAATTGATGTTTTAAATAAAGCTGTTAAACGTTCTCAGGAAGTGGCTGCTAAAAAAGTTCAAAGTATGTCTGGCGGCCTTTCCGGTTTATTGGGGAGGTAACAGTAGGTTAAGGTGCCACCTTAACAGGCTTAGGATTTTTCTAAGACTAAGTTGCTGAGTATTTCTGCCGAATCTTCTTTATAATCTTCCACAAAATTTTGGTAGGAGAGAATATCTTTTAAATCACTTTTTTGGGCGGTTTTAAAATAACTTAGGATTTCATCTGGTTTTATCCAGCTAGTTTTTTTAACAGATAAATAATAAAGATAACTAGAAAATTGAGTGAAATTAATAGGAGAGTGATTATTTAAGGTATTTAGATGGATATAGCGTGAAAGATGAAGGAGATGGTTTTCTGTTTCTATTAAAACTGCCCTATAAGCACTTTGGAAAAGTGGACCGATGCGATTGTATTTTCGATTAAAGTACATAACATAGCTTGTAGTAAGACGTCGCATGAGTTTAATAATTCCATTAGTGGTAAGTTGTTTTATTTGAAGATGAAAATGATTTGGCATCAAAACAAAAGCCAACAAGTCTATTTCTTTAGATAGGTTAAGATTGATAAATCTTTGGATCCTTAGTGAGGAAGAGGATATAGTTTTAGACGAAGCCAAATTTTTCAATTCTTCTGGTGTGGAAAGATAGAGTTTAAGATAATGGAGAAAAACCTTACAATCTTGGGAGTCCAGAAAAATATCACGTTTTTCTACACCACGATTATAGATATGATAATAGCCATTTTTAACATACGATTTAATTATATTTTTGGCAGGCATAATTGTATTTTTACAAAGGTGCCACCTTTTGTCAAGGTGGCACCTTAACGATGGCTTAACGATGGTTAAAAGATAGATTAAAAAATGATACAATTTTATGTACGATGGTATTACCTAAGTCGATTCGTAATTTAATTGAGGCTTTTGAAAAACTGCCGGGCATTGGTCCTAAAACAGCTCAGAGATTAGCTTTTTATTTACTTCATGTTCCCCAAGAACAATTGGACGAGTTTTCCAAAGCGACAGAAAATTTAAAAAAGAATACAGTTTTATGTTCTTTATGTTTTAATGTGGCCGAGGTTGATCCTTGCCCGATTTGCAGTAGTCAAAATCGTGATAAATCTATTATTTGTGTGGTTGAACAACCTTTGGATGTTTTGGCCTTGGAAAAAGCGGGGAGTTTTAAGGGGACATATCATGTTTTACACGGAGCTATTTCGCCTTTAAATAATATTGGTCCGGACGAAATTTATATTCACCAGCTTTTAACCAGAATAAAAAATCAAGTTGAACCGATTGAAGAAATAATTATGGCTATGAATCCTAATATGGAAGGTGAGGCTACGGCGATGTATATCGCGAAGCAGCTTCGCGAATTGAAAATGGAGGGCGGAAAATTGATAATTACCCGTTTGGGCCAAGGTTTGCCGACTGGGGCGGATTTGGAATATGCTGATGAAACAACTTTAGCCAGAGCTTTGGAAGGCCGAAGGGAATTTTAGGCAAAAAAAAGGAGTAAAAATTAGGGTCAGAGTTTTCGTTTCGCGGAACGAAAAATGATTATTCCTAATAATTACTCCTTTCAATACTGTTAAAGCATTCATTTCGAAATGAATGATAAACCCATTTTAATTAAAAACCTATACTGTATTTAAAACAATCTTTTTTTTGAGGTTTTTAATTCTCAGATCTATCAAATTAATTTCATCTGCAAGACATGCTTTGTCACCTGTGTCACTTTCATCATGCATTAGTTTTGCAAAATTTATTTTTCTTTTTTTAAGTTTTTCTATTTGCTTTTCGGTTGGTAGATCTGAAAAGCTTATTAAATTTTTGTCTACATTATTATTTGACCCTGTTGTCATTCTACTCTCCTGTTATGATACGTTTTTTTCTAATAAAACTTAAAAAAATTGCTCCGATAACTTTTAGAGCGGTGAAATAAATCTTTTTAAACTTTCAAAGGACATCCCCCCTTGGGCTTTTCTTTTTATAAAAAATCCTTTAAGATGCTTTTATCTTAAGATAGAGCGATAATAAAATATTAAGTCTGGTTTGTCAAGGCTAAGACTAAATGCTATAGTTAAAAAAGATGAACCTAAAAAAAATAAATCCGGCTTTAAGAAGACAAATTGGCCAGCTTTCCAACGAAATTCCTGAAAAAAATTTAGAAACAGCTGGCTTTAGTCAGAATGACCAGGTGACAGAATCAGAACAAGGACCGGATTTAGCGGCAATTTCCCAGTTGAAAACTGAAAAGGATGCTTTTGCTAAAAAAAGACTTGAAGAGATAAGAATGCAAATGCAAACTTTAGCTCATCAGCGTCAGGAGCAGATAAGACAAAGATATCAGCAAAAAAACGAAGAACAGAAACGAAAAGAAGCAGAGCAGCAGGGAGCCCAGAAAAACCAACCCTTAGAAACATCTAGCAAACCTAAAAAAGGAATGCCTTTTTGGGGCAAAAGAGTTAAAACCGCCCAACAGCAATCCCAACCGGAAACAGCCGGTAGAAGGACTAGCGGATGATAAAATTTTATAATACTTTAACCAGAAAAATAGACGAGTTTAAACCAATCAAGGAAAAAGAAGTTGGTATTTATTCCTGCGGACCGACAGTTTATTGGAACCAGCATTTAGGCCATATGTATGCTTATACTCATTGGGATACTTTAGTTCGTTTTTTAAGGTATATGGGTTATAACGTCAAATGGGTCATGAATGTTACTGATGTTGGCCATTTAACGTCAGATGAAGATAGCGGTGAGGACAAAATGGAAAAAGGCGCAAAAAGAGAAGGATTGACAGTTTGGCAAATTGCTGATAAATATCTTAACCAATTTAAAGAAAGTTTAAAATTATTGAATATCCAAATGCCGGATGTTTTAGCCAGAGCTACTGAACATATTCCTGAACAAATAGAAATGATTAAAAAAATAGAAGATAATGGTTTTACTTATAAAACCAAAACCGGTTTAGTCTTTGATACCTCAAAATTTCCTGATTATGCTAAGTTTGCTAAACT
>JAPLYW010000011.1 GCA_026395335.1 Candidatus Shapirobacteria bacterium | reverse complement strand
GAGGATACCACTGCTACCGTAATAGCCCTCAACATAATGTTTCAAGCAACAAACGAGAAACATTACAAAGAATTAGCAAACATCGCATTTAATTGGTTTCTAGGAAATAATGTTCTTGAACAGGTCGTTTATGACCGGACGACCGGAGGATGTTACGATGGAATTGGGGAAAAATTTATTAATCTCAACCAAGGTGCCGAATCCACAATCTCTTACCTTTTGGCCCGTCTTTCTTTCGAGAGCTAAAACCAGCAGTTGTGTAATAAATTTGTATGGTACAATAAGATATTAATACAAAATCTTCAATCAACGATCTAGTCGATATTCTTTTAAAAAAAGGCGGCCACATTGATAAATATTATCTCCAGAATTGGAATCAAAATAAGCATGCCATTTTATATTTAAACGGCTGGTTTAGCGGAAAAAATATCCGTGAAGCACTTTTGAAGGCGCTTGCATAAAATATTTGCTTTTTTAATCATTTTAGAGTACAATGATTATTGTATCAGCAGATTGAAACAATACATCTGCTTAAATTCAAGTTTATTTTGAGTTGTTTAAGATAAAGGTACTTCAACTTTTTTTATTTGTATCTTTTCTCAGCAGTTTTATTCTTTTAATTTGTTTTTATGTATAGAAAATTTGACAACAGACATAATCGTGACCGTAATTTCCCCCGCTCTAGCGGTAATAATTTTCGTGGCAGAAAAACTTTTAAGTCTTTTGACCCCACCACTTTTATCAATAATTTTATTTCTGCTGGGATGAATACTTTCCAGGAAAAAAATGAAGTTGAAGAAACTATTATTTCTCATTCTTTTGCTGATTTCAAAATTGCGGATCAACTAAAAAGAAATATTATTGAAAAAGGCTATAAAACCCCAACGCCAATTCAAGACCAAGCCATTCCAGCTGTTATCGAAGGCAGAGACTTAATCGGCATTGCCAATACCGGAACCGGCAAAACTGCTGTCTTCCTTATTCCCCTTATTAATAAAGTTTTAAAAGATAGAAAACAAAAAGTTTTAATTATTACTCCGACTCGTGAGTTAGCCGCTCAGATTAGGGATGAATTTTTTGCTTTTGCTAAAGGTCTTAATATTTACTCTGTTCTTTGCATCGGCGGAACTAATTTATCAAGACAGAAAGATGACTTAAGAAAAAATCCTAATTTTATCATTGGCACTCCCGGAAGAATTCAGGATTTACTTCGTTCCAAAAACCTTAATTTTTTTAATTTTGGTTCAGTTGTTCTTGATGAAGCAGACCATATGGTTGATATTGGTTTTATCAACGATATCAGATATATTATTTCTCTTCTTCCTCAAAACCGTCAGTCTCTTTTTTTCTCAGCGACCATTGATGGAAAAGTCAGGGAAATTTTAAACAATTTTGTCCAAAATCCAGTGATAGTTTCGGTTAAAACCAGAGAAACTGCCGAAAACATTGAACAAAATATTATTAAAGTTATTGATCGTAACCGAAAAATTGACCAACTTCATGATCTACTCATCCAGAAAGAATTTGAGAAGGTTTTGGTTTTTGGCAGAACAAAACATGGTGTACAAAAACTTTCGGATGAACTAGTTAGAAGAGGTTTCAAAGCCGATGCTATTCACGGCAATAAAAAACAAAATCAAAGAATTAGAACTTTGGAAAAATTCAAAAGAAATGAAATTCAAATTCTTTTAGCAACAGATGTCGCTTCCCGTGGCTTAGATATACCCAACGTCAGCCATGTAATTAATTATGACTTACCAGAATCATGCGATACGTATATTCACAGAATCGGCAGAACCGGCAGAATAGATAAAAAAGGCGTTGCCTTAACTTTTGTAGAATAAAATCTGATAAAATTAAAAGATGAATAAAGCAACTCTTATTGGCATCCCCATAGACTTAGGAACTAAAAATCTTGGTGTTGATATTGGCCCTAATGCTTTCAGATATGAACATCTCATTGAAAAATTAACAAACGTTGGTTTTAAAATTACTGATAACGGCAATATTTCCTGTAAAGATAAAAATACTTTAAAGATTGGAAATCCAAAACTTAAATATTTAGAAGAAATTATTCGCGTTTCTAAAATTATTGCAAGTCAGGTAGAATTGTTGATTAAAAAACAAGAAAAAATTATTGCCCTTGGCGGAGATCACTCAATAAGTTTAGGAACTATTTCCGGAGCTTCAGCAGCCTTAAAAGGTAATTTAGGCTTAATTTATTGTGACGCACACGGCGATTTGAATACAGACAAAACTACTTCAACCGGTAATATTCATGGAATGCATTTAGCATCTCTTATGGGTTTCGGCGATAAACATTTAACAAATATTCATAATTCTTCCATTAAAATTGCCAAAAATAATTTAGTTCATATCGGTGGAAATGATTTAGATAAGGAAGAAATTGAATTTATTAAAAAGGAAAAAATTAAATATTATCCTATCTTTGATGTCCTTTCGACTGGGCTTGGTCCCCTTTTCAAATTAATTAACAATTTAAAATCTCAGGTAAAAAACATTTGGGTTAGTCTTGATTTAGACGTAATTGACAGTACTTATGCTCCCGGAACAGGTATGCCCAATAAGGCAGGCCTAACATATCGGGAAATAACAACTATCGCAAAATATATTGGTGAAAATTGCAATGTCGTTGGATTAGATATAGTCGAATATAATCCTTTACAAGATATTGATGGGAAAACCGCCGAACTCGGTATTGAATTAATTGCAAAACTTCTTGGTAGTAATTATAGCTGGTATACAAACTACTTAGAACAAAACAAATTATAGTTAAAGAAGTTCTATTTTTTTAATATCAAATTTATCTTTATCGACTTCATCTATAATCAGACCAATATAATCAATCATTGGAAAAAGTTTTTTAATTTCTTCATGAAATTTTTCCGACAGATTTGCTGAATAGCTTCCATATCCGGCTTTCTCCGATTGTAAACAAAGTCTTTGTTCCCATTCGGTAATAATATCCATAACTTTTTCGCCTTCTTCGTTATACTGATCTTGGAGAGAATTTTTATCCGTAAATAAACAATATTTATCATGAATAATCCTAAATTTATCAAACACTTCTTTATTACTATCAATCATTTTTTGGACATATTGTCTATATTTAGTCATGGTAAACATTGAAGCAATCTTAGGCCAAAGAAACAAGTATCAAAAATATTGGTAATCTGGGTTATAATGATTTTATTCAGTTTAAATAAAAAAAAATGAAAAATATATCTGCTAAATTTATAAAAGGAGTTATTGGTACCAACGAAATTCTCTACGATGGTAAATTTCAAATAGCTTTTATCGGTCGTTCTAATGTTGGTAAATCAAGTTTGATTAATTCTTTAGTAATGAAAAAAAATCTAGCCCGATCCAGCTCTAAACCAGGTAAAACTATTCGTCTGGATTTTTTTCTTATCAATAATAAATTTTATTTTGTCGACCTTCCTGGCTATGGCTATTCTAAAGTCTCTGCTAAAAGATATGATGATCTGCGCAAAATGATTCTTTGGTATTTTCTTTACTCAGAAATAAAAAACAGAATGGCAGTTTTAATTATCGATGCTAAGATCGGAGTCACTCCACTAGACCAAGAAATGATTAATATTTTAAAAGAAAACAAAATTGACTTTGTGATTGTGGCTAATAAAATTGACAAATTGAAGATGGGACAAAAAGAAAAACAACTAAAAAAAATACAAGCTGAATGTAATGGTTTAAAAATAATTTCTTATTCTTCTATCACTAAAGAAGGCAGAAAAGAATTAATGAAGGAAGTGTTTATCTAAAAAATTATCCAGTTATTTTTGCCAATAAGGGTATTTTATGAAATAGATAAGCAATAAAAAAGGAAAAAGAAGCGGTTATTATAAAAAATAAAGGATCATACCAGAATTGTCCAATTAAAAAAGGATAGCTTTGATAAAAATGAATTCCGACTAACTGCCAAAAAGTTTCAAGCACAATCACATGAACAAAGAAAACAAAAAAGGAAAGTTTTGAAAGAGTTTTAACAACCAATAGTTTGTTTTTTATCTTATTAAAGAAATAATATAATAAACTAGCTAATAAAATTGTGTATAAAACGACACTTGGACGCCATTGGGAATAAAAAGATAAATAATCATGAGTTTTTAGATATCGGCTTTCTCCTTCAAAAAATATATAGCCCATTAGAAATAAAACTATCGGGATTAAAATAAATTTTCCTTTTTTAACGATTGTTATTAAACATTGCTGATAATGAGAAGCAACAATTCCTAAAATAAAAACATAATAATTTAGCAAAGCGATACTTATCGGATAAAAAAATGTCAAAGAGTGAAGATAATAATCACAATATAAAAAGAATATTTGTGTTAATCCCAAAAATAATAGTACCCATTTATTACTAATAAAATGATAATATTTATGAAATAACGGAAAAATAATATAAAAAATCAATAAAGTCGGAATAAAATAAAGTTGGTATGACGAACTTCCATCCGTCAGGGCGAATAAAAAACTAACTGCGTGTTGTTTGTAAACAAAAAAATAATAAATAAAACTCCAAAAAATATAAGGAATAAAAATACGGATTATTCTTTTTTTCAAAAAAACAAGATAACTGGTATGAAAAGTATAATTTAGTTCCAAAACAAAACCGGAAAGCATAAAAAATAGCGGTACGGCAAAACGAGAAATTTGATTAAAAAAAAGTGCCCAAGGAACACGTTGTAAATTAAGAGAAGTTATCTCTAATGTGCGCGTGGTAGTATGAATAAAAATAACGGCCAGAATAGAAACTATTCTTAAAAGATCAATAGCTTGAATATAAGTTCTTTGTTCTTTCATTATCTTTTTAACTAAAACATTTATCTATTAGTTTGAAGAACCAGGCGTACTCTGCCCAATTGGTTTATTTTCTCCAGTAGGCATACCAATACCTATAAAAGAACCACCGATAGAAATACTTTTAGCCGTCATCGTTCCATCCGAACCTTCTGTTCCAATAATCATTGTTTGCTCTCCAATTTTTAAATCTTCCTTTGAACCTTCCGATGTCTTATTAACTGTTGTCGAACCTGAATAAACTATTATTTTACTACTACCGTCCTGGGATTTAATAGTAATAGTATTATTATCAATATTTGTTATTTCTCCGCTAACTGGACGATTAGTATTATTCCCTTGTCTAGTAATTGCTTGTTGTGTATTACTATTAGATGATCCTTGTCTTGCTGTTCTTCCAATACCTGCAGTAAAACTAGTTTTTTGTCTCTTCTGATATTGAATACCACCGTAGAAACCTAAAACACCCACAATAATTGCGATAACTATAGTTTTTACTAAACTGTTTTTCATTTTTGTCATAGTAAATCACCTCCCTCCAAATTATTCATAACGTAAAGCCTCAATTGGCTGTAAATTAGCTGCTTTT
>JAPLYW010000004.1 GCA_026395335.1 Candidatus Shapirobacteria bacterium | reverse complement strand
TTAGTTAAAGTTTGAGAATAAAGCTGAGGCCCCTTAGCAAAATCACCATCGGAAAAAAGCTGATACTCATAAGAAAATTTACCCAGATAACGAATTAAAAGACAGAGGTTTGCCATCTCGCTTTCATAAGCTACTTGCTTGGCAATTTTCTTAGGTAAATTTAAATATTTTTCCAGCCAAAGCGGATTTCTGGTTAAGGATTCAAATAAAAAAGAAAACAATTCCGAAGAAGCATGAGAAGCAGCCAAATAACGATAGGCAAAAGGTAAGTTAGCTGACATATTACTGTAATGTTCAGCATGACCGCCCTCATGGAAAAAAGCAGTAAAATCATAAAAACCGCCGATTGGTTTGATAATTAAATGAATTTCCTCCGGAACCTTAGTAGTGTAACAAACCGCCCTAGGATTTTTCCCCGGCCGTTCGGCGGTATCAATTTTGATATTTGTTTGTTTTTTTAAAATAAAACCTAAATCTTTCATTGAAAACTCAAAAACGGGCATTAGCTGTCCCTTCGGGAAGAAATGATCAAAATGGTTAAGACCTCTCAAATAGCTTAGATGACAACTGTTGAGATTTTTCCAAACAACATTAAGATTTTCTTGAACAAACTTTCCCATTTTTTCCTGATATATACCTTGAAGCTGAGAATTAATCTCTTGAACCAGACGATAAAATTGAGAATAATCAATTGTTTTTTTCTTCTGATAAAAATCAATTTCACCAATAAAACCTAAATCTTTTTCTAGGCTTTTTAAAGCTGTTTTAAGCATTAAAAGCATCTGAGGATTAGCTTTTTTAACCACTTGCTGGCCAGCCTTCTGAAGTCGTTCTCTCTTTTTAAAATCAGCAGTTTTGCTGATAAGCGGTTCAAGATTATGGTAGGCAATCTTTTCTCCATCAATTTCAACTTCTGATTTATTAAAAAAGGTTTCGATTTTATCTTCTAAAGAAGCTGTTTTACTATATAAAAAAGATTCGGAAAGTTCAAAAAATAAAAGTTGTGATTTTTTAACAAAATTAATGGTTGGCAGACTAAAAAGCCATTGATATTTTTTAACAATCGGAGCAATTTTCTGTTCTTTTTTTAAACCGACACGAGCTAAACGTGATTCTGTATTAATTTCATAAATAAATTTTTCTAATTCTTGAAGAATCTTTTTAATCGTCATTTTGATCCGGCTTTGCCGGAGAAAAACAAGGTTCTGCCGAAGGCAGGTTCTTATATTTTTTTACCTCTACTTTAGCAGTTTTAAAAATCTCTCTTCGTCATCATAAGGCCCGATAATTGCCAAATTAAGACTTTCCTGGTGAAAGATATCCTTAGCCACTCTTTGAAGGTCTTGAGCAGTGATTTTATCAATCTGGGCGATAGTTTCTTGGGGATCCCTAATTTTATTTTCCAAAAGCATCTGTAAAGCGTATCTTTCCGCGACGTTCTGGGAATCTTCCAAGGCTAAAATTAAACGGCCTTTTAAAAGCTCTTTACCCTTATTCAGCTCTTCACTTGATACTTTTTCGCAAGTAATACGACCATATTCGCTTAAAATTACTTTTATAGCTTCGTCAATTTTGCCAATATCTACCCCTGCTTGAGTCATTAAATAACCGTTATCTAAATAATCTTCAAAAGTTGTTCTGACATGATAGGCCAAGCCTCTTCTTTCACGAACCGCAATAAACATTCTTGAACTCATACTCCCGCCTAAAATTGCTGCTAAAAGCGAAGCCGTGTAACGATCAGGATGATCAGTCGCATAAGCACGAATGCCCAAACAAAAATGGGATTGAGAAATCCTTTTTTGCCTTAAACGAACCCTTGGCTCTTTTTGATTAAAAACTAAAGGCTGGAATTCTTCTTTTTTTTGACTTTTTAAATGGCCGAAATATTTTTCTGTTAATCCCAATGCTTCGTCTTCCTCTACTTTTCCGGCCGTCTTCCTCTACTTTTCCGGCCTTAACCACAACCATATTCCCTGGATAATAAAGCCGTTTTTGATAATCACTAAAATCCTGCTTTTGGATAGCTTTTATATTCTCTTTTTTACCGGAAATATACCAACTTAAAGGCATCGGACTATATAGTAACGACTCAAAAACTTCAGAAACTCTTTCTTGTGGCATGTCATCATACATATTAATTTCTTCAATAATAACACCTCTTTCTCTTTCTATTTCTTCGGGGTCAAATTTAGCATTTAAAATTAAATCGGACAAAACATCAAAAGCCAAAGGCTGGTGAACAGCATTGGCCTTAATAAGGAAAATAGTAAATTCTTTAGCAGTAGCCGCGTTTATTTGTCCGCCGATACTATCTACAGCATTAGTAATATCAAAAGCTGTTGGCCGCTTTTTGGTGCCTTTGAAAACCATATGCTCCACAAAATGAGAAAGACCGTTAGTCTCCTTAGTTTCATAACGGGAACCGGCTCCAACCGCCACCAAAACCGTCATCGACTCTACCCCTTTCATTGGAGCGGTAATTAATCTTAAACCATTATCAAGAGTTTTTATTTTATGAGTAAGCATAATTATTTGAGCTTCAGCGAAAACAAGTTTCTTACATTTTTTCCGGAGCCGAAATCCCTAAAAGGCTTAAACCGTTTTCTAAAACCTGACCAACCGCCGTAGTTAAAGCTAAACGGAAGTTAACAATTTCTTCAGTATCCGCTTTTAAAATTGGCAAACGGTTATAAAAAAGATTATACTTTTGGGCTAAATCAAAGATAAAATTACAGATTAAATTGGGACTAAAATTTTCTCCGGCTTCCATAACTACCTCCGGAAATTTATATAGAGCTCTTAAAAGAGAAACTTCTTCAGGTTTTAATTTTAAATGGTCATTTTTGACAATGGAATTTTGGAAATTAAATTTAGAATGGTTTGATTTACGTAAAACGCTTTGGGTCCGAGCGTAAGCATATTGTAAATAAGGTCCGGAATTACCTTCCAATACGAACATTTTGTTCCAATCAAAAGTGATATTAGTAGCTGGATGATTTTTTAAATCAAAATATTTAACTGCTCCTATTCCTATCATCTCAGCGGTTTTTTCGTCTTTACAACCCAGTTTCTTAGCCCGCTTAATGGCTTCATCTAAAACTTCTTCCAAATATACCGTTTGACCGCTGCGGGTACTTAATTTGCCGCCGCCCGGCAGATGAATTAAACCGTGACTGATATGGATAAAATTTTCCCGCTGACCATAACCTAATTTAGCAGCCACAGCAAAAAGCTGTTGAAAATGAAAAGATTGTTCAGACCCAACTTCGTAAATTGATAAAACTGGTTTCCATTTTTTCTGCCGGTAAACAATAGCCGCTAAATCGCGGGTAAAATAAGTAGTCGCGCCATCGCTTTTTACTAAAAGCGCCGGTGGTCCTTTTAATTCCGGCAATTTAATAACTAAAGCACCTTCACTTTTAACCGCTAATTTTTTCTTTTGAGCCGTCTCAATTACCTCTTTTGTCTTATCTTGATAAAAACTTTCACCAATTGTTTGCTCAAATTTAACACCTAAACGATCATAAACTCGATTAAATTCCTTTAAACTAATCTCCGTACACATCTGCCAGATTTTTTTAGCCTCAGAATCCCCTTCTTCTAATTTTTTAAACCATTCCCTGGCTTTTTCTTTCAACTCCGGCTTTTTTTCAGCTTTTTTATGAAAATCAATGTAAAGTTTTTCTAAATCTTTAACCGTTAGGAGTTTATCTAATGAGTTGTTTTTAATTTGATAAATTATTTTACCGAATTGGGTCCCCCAATCCCCTAAATGGTTAATTCCTACCACTTTCCAACATAAAAAGCGATAAATATTCGCTAAAGAAGTGCCAATAATAGTCGAACGAAAATGACCAATACCAAAAGGCTTGGCAATATTTGGAGAAGAATAATCAATAACCACGGTTTTCCCTTTACCAATGTTACTCCAACCAAACCCATCGCCTTTTTTTATCACTTCTTCTAATTGAGTGATAAGATAATCATTATTCAACCATAAATTAATAAAACCTGGTTGAACAATTTCAATTTTAGCTAAATAAGCAGGTAAACCTAAAGATCGCCAAGTATTAACAATTTTCGTGGCTAAATCAAAAGCGTTATGGGTTTTTAGTTTAGAATTAGAGGTACCGGCTTGTAAAGCAATGTTAGTCGCATAATCACCGTGATTGGATTCTGATGGATGTTCTAAAATCAATCCAGAAGAAGAAATTCTTAATTTCTTTAAAACTGCTGTTAAGTCTTTTTCGATCTCTTCGCGAATCATTAGAATTAAGTATATCACCTATCGACTTATCTCTCAAGCACTTATCTCTCAAGCAGAAGAAAAACCTTCCCCATTCTTCCTCATTAGCTTCACAAGGCCAGGCCTTTTAAACTTGTAAACTATTGTAAACTTATTGACAATCATCTAAAAATGACTTTAAATGAAAAATATGCCTGCCAAAAATCGCCTAAAAATATATCTTGAAAACGGTTACTACCATCTTTATAATCGGGGCGTAGAAAAGAGGCAAATTTTTGTTGATCAACAAGATTATGTTGTTTTTCTTTCTTACTTAAAAGATTATTTGCTCCCAAAAGATACGATCAAATTAACTAAAAAACTCACTAATTCCTCTATTTCATCTAAAGAAAAAAGTAAGATTCTTAGATTATTACGTCTTAATAACTTTGCTGATGAGATTAACCTACTCGCTTATCGCCTGATGCCCAACCATTTTCATTTTCTTGTTAAACAAAAAAACGCCGGAACAATTGATAGTTTTATAAATTCTTTGGGGACTCGATATACTATGTACTTCAACAACAAATATAAAAGAGTTGGGTCTTTATACCAGGGAGTTTACAAGGCGGTTCTTGTCAATTCCGATGAACAACTTCTTCAACTCTGCCGCTACATCCACAACCAAACAGCTTCACAAGGCCAGGCCTTGCAAGAGAAACAACCGTCTTCCTACCCCGAATATCTTGGTGAAAGAAAAACGCCATGGGTTAAACCTGAAGAAATACTTACTTATTTTTCTAAGAATAATCCTCGCTTATCTTTTAAAGCTTTCATAGAACAAACTCAAGATTTTAATTTTATTTCAAAGATAGTAATTGAAAATTAGCTTCACAAGGCCTGGCCTTTTGTGCCTCCCAACCACCATTCTCCTCCATCACTAACAATCTCAATATTTTGTTGATCATCTGTTCTTAAAACTTTTATCCCCAGCTTTTTTAATCTTTCTAGAGTTTCGCTGGATGGATGGCCAAAACGGTTTTGGCCAACAGAAATAACCGCTAAAACCGGTCGGACTTTTTCCAAAAACTCCTCACTAGTAGAATATTGGCTCCCATGATGAGCCACTTTTAAAACATCAACCGGCTCAAATAATACTTTTTCTTCAGTTTTCTGTGTAATATCTCCAGTCAGAAGTGTTTTAAAACGATCAAAAATTAATTCCAAAACTAAACAATCATCATTAACGTCTTTGCTATTAACATTTTTATTAAGCGGCCATAAAACTAAAAAACTAAGCCTGCCTATTATTACTTTATCCCCTTTCTGTAATAACTTGGCTTCCAAAATTCCCTCGATTTTAAAATCACTGAAAAAATATTTTATTTGGTATCTTTTCAAAACCATCAATAAACCGATCAAATGATCAGCATTCGGATGAGTTAAAAAAACCGCTTCTAATTGCCGGTCCCAAAAAGGCAGATGTTCTGAAAGACAATTTAAAACTTTATTATCCGGTCCGCCATCAATTAAAATTTGTGTTTGTTTGTAAGTTATTAAAATCGCATCACCTTGGCCAACGTTACAAAAAATTAAATGCAAACGATTATCCGGCCAGGAAAAAACCATCAACCAGAGCAAAACAGTAATTAAAACTAACCAGAAAAGCGGTTTTCTAAGAATTGAAGAGTTTAACATTGGTTTTCTTTTTCAAAACCCAGAAAAAGATTAAAAAATAGTAAGGTAAAAAATAGACTAAGGGAATGGTACCGATCTCCCAACTAATGCCTTTTAGCTGGCTAAAGAAATTAACCAGATGGACAAAATAAGTTAAAAAAGGAAAAACCAACCAAGATAATAATTGAGCCAAAGGCATAAACAAAAAACTTAAAACAACAACAATCAAACCTAAAATCATAATTAAAGGGATAAGCGGTAAAACCAAAGAATTAATTAAAGGCGAAAGCCAGCTAAATTGACCAAAATTAGTCAGAAGAATAGGTAAAGTCATTATTTGGGCTGACAAAGTTAAAATTAAACCTTCGCTCAACAAAGGCAAAACAAAAAGACGGGGCATTAGCTCTTTTAATTTGGGCGAAACTAAAATCAAACCGGCCGTAGCCCCAAAAGAAAGTTGAAAACCAACATCAAAAAGCATCAAAGGAGATACTAATAGCATAAAAGCAGCGCTGATTAATAAAAATCTAAAAGAATTACCTTCCCGACCAAAAAGTTGAGCGCAAAAACTTAAACCAACCATTAAACCGGCTCGAATCACAGATGCTTCCCCACCAACCATCAAAACATACAGAAAAATAAAAACTAAAGTAATAGCTAAGGCCTGTTTACGGGATAAAAACCAAAGACAGATACTCATCACAATTGAAGAAATAAAAACTACATTCTGACCTGAAGCTACTATTAGATGTAACGTACCTGTTTTCCGCAAATTTTGCCAGAAATTTTCCGACAGTTCTGTTTTCACTCCCAAAAGCACTCCTAAAAGCAATGCTGATTCATTTTCAGGCAAAAAGCCTTTGATCCGAGATTCAATCTGTCCTCTAGTTTTTAATAGAAACCTCGTTAAACCAGTTTTACCGATTAAACTAAAATTATCTTTTTCTAAATGAATAGCAGGAAAAGAAGCAAAATATTGGAATTGGAAAGGGTTTATCACTTTTTTCTGGAACTTGCCAATTATCGAAAGTTTATCACCATAAAAATATCCCGGGAAAAGATTAGTCATGATTAAAACCGGTCCAACCTCAATGATTTGTTTTGAACCTTTTTGATATGGTTGTTTGCTTACTCTACCTATAATTTTCACTGTTTGATTTTCTGGAATTTGATATTGATGAATTTGGCCTAAGCGTAAAAGATAAAAACAAAGAAAAATTAAAAAGAATAATAGATTTTTAATAGACGGTGATTTCATTTTTAATTTTTTCGTAGATACCTTGGGAGATAACTTTTTTAGTCAATAAGTCTTCTACCGTTGAATAGGGCCTATTTTTGACAATATCCTCGGCTCGCTTTTGACCAATTCCTGTTAAATTGTCTAATTCTGACAAGGAAGCTTTGTTAATATTGATTTTCTTAAGAACAGTCTTCACCTGTCCTCCTTCTCCACTAGCTGGCGGATTTTGGAGAATCTCGCTACGCTCGGGAATATATATTTTCTCTCCATCAACCAGTTTTTGAGCCAGATTTAAGTTCTCACTCACCCATTGTCTATCTGCCTTCGCAGCCAAACCGCCGGCACGAATTAATAAATCATTTAACCGAGAATCTCCCAATAACTCATAAACCCCCGGTTTTTCAACAGATCCATCTAAATGAACCAGGATATTTTTGCTTTTTTCCGCCGTAATAACTTCAATTTCCGGTTCCTTTGAACGGAATGATAAAAATACTAATAGACCTATTCCTACCAAAATTAAACCAACCAAGCCGAAAGTGATAATGGCTTTATTACTTTCATAAATATCTTGAAAATTAAAAGGAATTTTTTCAATATTTTCTTCTGACATATTTTTATCTGGTTCCGATTAGGCTTAAAGGTACAAAAAAACCGGATTTTGACCCGGCTTGCTTATTCAATTATTTTACTAGTTAACTATTTTTATCCCGTTTTTTTTAAATAACAAAATTAATAATCTTCCCTGGAACAAAAACAACTTTATTAATTTTTTTACCTTCTAAAAATTTTATAACATTAACTTCTTTTTTGGCTAAATTTTCAACTTCACTTTGTACTTTGTCCTTTACGCTTTGCATTATTACTTGCCCTCTCATTTTACCATTAACCTGAATAATTATTGTTGTTGTTTCTTTTTTAATTAAGTTTTTATCATACTTCGGCCAAGACTGCTGGTGGACTGACCAATGTTCATCCATAATGTATCCTCCCGACACTTTGTGTCGAGGATCCTCGGCTTTCAGCCGGGACCAAATTTCTTCGGTTAAATGAGGTGCAAAAGGAGCTAAAATTTTGATAAACAATTCTGCCTCCTTCTGATTCAAAAAGCCCAAACTCCATTCATTAATAAACTCCATCATTGCGGCGACCGCTGTATTAAACTTCATTCCTTCCAGATCTTCGCTGACTTTTTTTATAGTTTGATGCAATTTGATACATAAATTTACATTTGTAGGTTTATCATTAACATTTTCCTTAGCTAATTTCCAGACACGATTCAAAAACCGCCAACAACCTTCCACCCCCTCACTACTCCAAGAAATAGCCTGATCAAAAGGGCCCATGAACATTTCGTAAATTCTTAAAGTATCCGCACCAAACTTATTAATAATTTCATCAGGGGCAACAGCATTGCCAAAGCTCTTGCTCATTTTCTGGCCATCCTGGGCCAAAACCATACCATGAGAATGACGTCTGGCATAAGGCTCTGCCCCAAAAACAAAACCCAAGTCGAATAAAACTTTATAAATAAAACGGGAATATAAAAGATGCAAAGTTGTGTGTTCCATCCCGCCGTTATATAAATCAACCGGCATCCAATAATCAATCTTCTTTTTATCAGCAAATTCTTTATCATTTCGCGGATCAAGATAGCGGAGAAAATACCAGTTGGAACCAGCCCAGTTAGGCATCGTATCGGTTTCTCTTTTAGCTTTCCCACCACATTTTGGGCAGGAAACATTAACCCAATCCTTAACAGCGGACAGCGGCGATTCCCCTGTTCCGGGCGGCTGATATTTGGCAACATAAGGCAATTCTACTGGCAAATCTTTTTCCGGTACCGGAACTAAACCGCATTTTTGACAATGAACAATAGGAATCGGTTCACCCCAATAATGCTGGCGTGAGAAAACCCAATCGCGAAGTTTATAAGCAATTGTTTTTTTGCCTATTTTCTTTAATTAGTAATCTCTTTAATTGCCTGCTGAGAATTTAAACCTGTAAATTGTCCTGAATTAATTAATTTTCCATAATCAACAAAAGCCTCTTTACTAACATTCCCGCCACTTACCACTTCTCTGATTTCTAACCCATATTTTTTAGCAAAATCATAATCTCTTTTATCATGAGCTGGCACTACCATTACTGCTCCGCCACCATAAGTGGCAATCACATAATCACCTATCCAAATTGGTACTTTTCCCTCCGTCAGTTGGCGAACTGGATTCAAACAGTAGAAGCCAGTAAAAACCCCGCTTTTTTCTTTGGAAAGTTCCGTTCTTTCAAATTCTGACTTCTTTTTAGCCTGTTCAACATAGTTTTTTACTTCCTTTAAGGCTTTATTTTCTTTTTCTTTTTCTTTTTCTTTTTCTTTTTCTTTCAGTAATTCTGTTACTAAGGGATGTTCTGGGGCTATAACTATAGCCGTAACGCCAAAAATCGTGTCGATTCTGGTGGTAAAAACTTCGATACTGGCTTTTCTACTATCAATTAAAGAAAATTTCAGGTTTACCCCTTCACTTCTACCAATCCAATTAATCTGCTGGGCTTTTATTTTCGGCAAATAATCAACTTTTTCCAAGTCTTTTAAGAGTCTGTCGGCATATTCCGTAATTTTAAACATCCATTGTTTGCGTTCTGTCTTTTCCACCGGGGTTTTACAACGTTCACACTTACCATTAACTACCTCTTCATTGGCCAAACCGATTTTACAAGACGGACACCAGTTAATCGGAATCTGAGCCTGATAGGCTAAACCTTTGGCAAAAAGCTTGAGAAAAATCCATTGTGTCCATTTATAATATTGAGGATCGGTCGTATTGATTTCTCTTGACCAATCAAAGGAAAAACCCATGGCCTGGCATTGTCTTTTGATATTGGCAATATTTTTCTTAGTCGCTTCGGCCGGATGAATACCGGTTTTTAAAGCATAATTTTCTGTTGGCAAACCAAAGGCATCCCAGCCAATCGGAAACAAGACATTAAAGCCTTCCATGCGTTTTT
>JAPLYW010000014.1 GCA_026395335.1 Candidatus Shapirobacteria bacterium | reverse complement strand
CTGATGTTCTTTTTGGCATTGAAAGAATTTTTTTTCATCTACTTTTAACTTTTTTTCTTGGGCCAACTCAATCGTTAATTCTAAAGGAAAACCATAAGTCTCATATAGATAAAAGGCTGTTTCACCACTGATTTTCTTGGTTTTACCAATTAAATCGAAGGCAACTTTTCTCTCAAACTCTTTTAAACCTTTTTCTAAAGCTGTTTGAAATTTTTCTTCTTCTTTTTGTAATTGATCTAAAATGAAATCACGATTTGATTTTAGATGAGAATACTCACCGCCGCTTTGTTTAATCACTTCTTCAGCAATTTTAAAAGTAAATAATTTATTAATTCCTAATTCTTTACCATAACGGATCGCTCTTCTAACCAAACGTCTAACTACATAACCCGCTTCTACATTAGCCGGGGTTACTCCATCAGCAATAGCAAAAGTCGCCGCCCGTAAATGATCAACAATAATCCGTATGGCTTTTTGATTTTCCTTATTATATTTTTTCCCGGAGATTTCTTCGATTTGATTGATTAAACCGGTAAATATTTCTGTTTGATAAATATCTTCTTTCCCCTGAAACACAGCAATTGTTCTTTCCACCCCCATCCCTGTATCAATATTACGTTGTTTTAATCTTTTTAATGTACCATCGGCCTGACGATTAAACTCCATAAAAACATCATTCCAAATTTCCAAATACTTTCCACAACTACAACCCGGTTGACAATTTGGACCGCAAGATTTTTTGCCGGTATCATAAAACATTTCAGTATCCGACCCACAAGGACCAACTTTACCGACCGACCACCAATTTTCTTTGGCTCCTAAAAAATAAATCCTTTGTTTGGGAATTCCTAATGATTCCCAAATTTGGGCTGACTCCTCATCTTTGGGCGAATCCTTATCTCCGGCAAAACAACTCGTGGAAATTCTTTTTTCATTTAAAGATAATTCTTTGGTTAAAAATTCCCAAGATAAACTAATGACTTCTTTTTTCCAATAATCACCTAAACTCCAATTACCCAACATTTCAAAAAAAGTCAAATGAGAATTATCACCGATTTTTTCAATATCCTGAGTTCTTAAACAACACTGATTAGAAGTTAATCTCTTACCTAAAGGATGAGGCTCGCCCAAAAGATAAGGAACTAAAGGATGCATTCCGGAATTAATAAAAAGAGCTGTTGGATCATTTTCAGGAATTAAAGAAACATTAGGAAGAATTTTATGGCCTTTACTAACAAAAAAATCAAGATATTTTTTCTTTAATTCAATGGCTTTCATCTAGAACTAATGATACTCGAAAGCTGGCTTTGAAGCAAGATTTAAGAAAGAGATTTACCTTTGCGGGTAAAAAATTTTTGAGCGGCTTTATGACTTTTTTCCTCTAATTCTTCCACTCTATCTAAACCCATTTTGCCTTCTTCAATTATATCTTGACGGAAATCTTTAGCTTTTTCTTCAAAATCTTTTTTAACCTGAATTACTTTCTCTTTAAATTCCTGACCCTTTTCTTCAAAATCTTGAACTAAGTCACTTAAATTATCTAAAACATCTTCACTTTTATCTTTTATTTCTTTTTTTATTTCTTTACCTTTATCGGTTGAATTTAAAAACCAAACTAATCCTGTTCCAATGACAGCCCCGGTAATTAACCCTTTTATAAAATTATTTGCTTGTAAATTATCCTCACTCATTATTATCTCTTTCTTTTTTTTTCTTTAAACTAAGTAACCAACTAAAAATTCCTGCCATTCCTGAAAAATTACCTAAAGAGTTTGATAATGAAGCAATTGGTTTAGTAATCGCTGAAGAAACAGTCCCGACATCATCTAAAACTTTATTGACCTTTTCAACTGAACGTCGAAATTCTCGAAAAAGATAAAAAACTTGAACACCAATAATCACAAGAACAACGCTTAAAGCGGAAACAACAACGATGAGTAAAATTTGTGTCGGACTAATCATGGGCAGAAAATATCCTTACTCTTTAATTTAAAGCCTTAGGTTTCCTATCGTCAACTAGAACTTTTAATATCTTTTTGTCTCTATTCTTGGTAAAAAATGATTCTTTCAATTTTATTTTTTCGGCCATTTTTATTGGCGGCTTCAATTACTAAATCATTTTCTCCAGGGAAAAGAGTAACTTGATAATGAAATTCTCCCTGAGGTGACAGTAAAACGGTTTCCATGTTAACAGTTACTAAAGAATCAACATCAGCCTGGCCATAAATTTCAATTGTTTTTTCTTTGACTTGAATTTTATCCATAGGATAATTAATTTTTAAAAAGGGTGCTCTAACTAAAGAAAGATATTGGTAAGATAGCCAACCAGCTAAAATCAGAAAGAAAAAAATAATTGTTATCACCATGGTTATTTTTGGTGTCAAATTAATTTGTCTTTTACCAATTGGCTTTAAAAATCCAGAGGGAATAATTTTCTTTTTTTCTTTACGGCTAAAATCACGACGGAAAATAGCTAAAATTTGTTCTGAAGAAAGATCTAAAAATTCAGCATAACTTTTAAGCAAGCCTTTAATCGAAGCAATTGAAGAAATTCTTTGAAATTCATCGGCTTCCAAAGCTATTAGAATATCTTTACGAATTTTAGTTTGAAAAGCAACTTGTTCTAAACTGATTTTTTTGTCAATTCTATTTTTTTGGAGAATTTGTCCAACAGTTTTCATTCTTGCCCCATTTTAGAAGCTAGATATTTCTGAGCAACTTCATTATAAAATTCTCTCGCTTTAGCTCCATCCGCCGGACCAATAATTCCGATTTTTTCCATCTGATCTAAAATACGAGCCGCTCGCGCATAACCAACTTTTAGTTTTCTCTGCAACAAAGAAGCTGAAGCCCGTTCAATAGAACAAACAACACGTACGGCATCATCAAAAAGTTCATCCTGTTCATCATTTTCATCAATTCTGCCCATTTGATTTTTAACAGCAGTTGAAGTTACTTCTTCTGTATATTGAGGTGCCACTCCTGATTTTTTCAGAAAATCAATTAATTTTTTAATTTCCGGATCAGAAACAAAGGTTCCTTGAATACGAGATGGTTTCGCTTGATCAGGAGGAATAAAAAGCATATCACCCCGTCCTAATAATTTCTCTGCCCCCGGACTATCAATAATAACTCTAGAATCAATTTGTGAAGAAACATTAAAAGCAATTCTACAAGGAATATTAGCTTTAATTAAACCAGTGATGACATCAACAGATGGTCTTTGTGTAGAAACAATCAAATGAATACCCGTTGCTCGTGCCATTTGAGCAATCCGACAAATCGCATCTTCAATAGCGGCCGGAGCAAAAAGCATAATATCTGCCAACTCATCAATAACAATAATCAAATAATGCATAGCGATATAACCAGCCAACTCATTGTAGCCTTCAATATTTCTAACTCCTAGCTCAGCAAATTTTTTATAACGTTCATCCATTTCATGAATAGCCCAATTCAAAGCTGCAAGAACTTGTTTAGCTTCAACAATAACCGGACATATTAAATGAGGGATACCATTATATTGAGTTAACTCTACCCTTTTAGGATCAATTAAGATAAACTTCACTTCTAAAGGCGAAGCCCGAAAAAGAATAGTATCAATAAAAGTATGGATGCAAACTGATTTTCCGCTTCCGGTAGAACCGGCGATTAACGCATGAGGCATACGACCAATATCAGCAATTATTGGTTCTCCAGAAACGTTTAAACCTAAAGCAACTGCCAATTTAGATTTATTTTTTTTCATTTGTTCTGAAGTTAACATTCTTTTCAAAGTCACAAATTCTAAACTACGATTAGGGACTTCTACTCCGACTAAAGAACGGCCAGGAATTGGGGCTTCAATTCTAATTTGACCGGTTGGTGCGGCTAAAGCCAAAGCCAAATCAGTGGAAAGAGCCATCACTTTGGAAAGTCTTGTCCCCAAAGCAATATCTAAAGCATACTGGGTTACCGCTGGACCAGGGTTAACTTCTTTAACACTCGTAGAGATACCAAAAGATTCTAAAGTTTTCTCAATTTTGTCAGCGTTACCTTTAATATCTCCTCGATCAGCTTTACCGGAAGTACTATCAGCTAGTAAAGATAAAGGCGGATATTCCCAAACTTGACCTTGAGCCGATAAACTAACCATTGGATTTTTAGCAAATTCTGAGTCATTAGTTATATTCTGTTTGGAGCTTTCATTAGATAAATGTAAATTAGCTTTTTCAGAAACTTTTTCCTCTTTATCATGTCTAATTTCAAAAGAATTTTTTTTCTGAGAAAATTGTGAACGACCGCTTATTTTTCTTAAGGAAGAAAAAAATTTGCTGATGAAAATTAGCATTTCTTCTAAAGAAGTATTAAAAGTAATTACCAAACCAATAAAAACAAATCCTAATAAAACTAAGGAAGCACCGACATGAGTAATGAGAAAAACTAAATTCTGCCAAATTTCAAAACCAATATTTCCTGAGTGAGTTAAAGCGACTAAAGAAACCATTAATAATATCCCGCCAATTAAAACATTAGGATGAGCAAAACGCCATTGCAATCGAGCTAGCATTAAACCGGCAACAATCAACAAAAAAGGCAAAAAAATTGTTCCCCAACCAAAATAATTAGTTAAAATTGAAAAAAGTTTAGTTAAAAACGGACCTTGACGGGAAAAAGAAAGTATAATTATTCCCGCAATAATAAAAAGTCCTACCGTGGAAAAAGTATAAAGTGTAGTTTGCTTTAATTTTATTTTAAAATGTTTCCGACGTCGACCTCTGGGCAT
>JAPLYW010000001.1 GCA_026395335.1 Candidatus Shapirobacteria bacterium | reverse complement strand
ACCGTATAAATTGTGCCCAATGACCTTTATTACAAATTTCAATTCTTTCTTCATCTGATAATTCTGCTTTGGTTTTAGTCTGACCTTTAGGAATAAAAATCTTATCCATACCCCAACCATTTTCTCCCCTTGCCTCACAGCAATTGTCCCCTCTTCTTTAGCGGTAAATACTTTGATCTGACCTTTGTTATAAAAAGCCAAAGAATCTATCCAATAGCAAGACCTATCTCCAACACCTTCTAACATTTTTAAAATGTATTCAGGTTTCAACCATTGGTTAATATACTTAATAAATGGTCCTGGGAAACCATTTAAAGCATTGATATGAAAACTGACGTCCAATTTAATCACCGGTTTGTCTAATTTCTCACCAGCGAATTTAACAGAGTACTGAACAATTTCACTTGAATCAATACCTTGTATTTCCGGTGTATCTATTTGAATTTGTTCAATCTCAATATTAGTATTCTGACAGATTTTTCTAGCCCTTTCTATTTTTCTTTTGTTTTCTGTGATGTAATAAATTTTCATTAGAAAATTTACAATTATTTTACATCCAAACGTTCCAAGATCTTGAATCCGTCCATAACAGCATCACAAAGAAAATCCTCCAGCTGACTGTGATCATCTTTGGTTTGTGCCTTATATAAATATGTATAGTAAAGTTGCTTTTGTTGCTGGCGAATAATCGCAGGGGCAAGATTTTTTTTAAGAAGCATGGCACTCATAAGTAAACGACCCACACGACCATTACCATCTGAAAAAGGATGAATCTGTTCAAGCTGACTATGGATATTAGCTGACAAACCGATAATATCTTTGCTTGCTTTCCCAGCTTCTACCATAATTTTAGACATTAAATCAGGAACTCTAATATAATTTGCAGTTGGTAAATTAACGCCAGTAATGTGTACGCCATGATTACGATATGAGCCAGCATCTGGTCTAACACCATTCATTAGAATACCATGAAGCTTTAATACTAAATCCTCATCAATTTTTTGTTTTTTAGCAATATGATCAAACAAGTAATTTAAAGCTGTTTGATGATTTTTTGCTTCCAATTGTTCAGTTAAACTTTTGTTTGGTAAAGCAGCGTTGTCAAAAAGAATGGCTGCTGTATCTGGTTCAGAAAGCGTGCTACCTTCTATGCTATTGCTGTGATAGGTGAGTTTTAGAATAAACTGATCTCTAATATCTGGATTATCTAAGATCTCTAAAATAACATTTTTATGTTTAGATGATTTTTGATCTAATATTTGTTTTTTAACTGACAACCTATCAACTGGAATTATTTTCTGACCAGTCACTTCCAAAAACAATTCTTCAATAGCAGTTTGCATCTTTGCTCGTGGTATTGATTTGTTTGTCCACCAACTATTAAAGGCAGCAAAAGACACCCCAAACCTTTCAGCGAGCTTTGTCTGAGTCAATCCCAGCCTTTATTTAATTATCTCTAATTTTTGACGAATAGTCATATTCTTAGGTTAATATCATAATACCAAACTTTATAAAGTTAGTCAAAAAGGCTCAAACTTTATAAAGTTACAAAAAAGACCTTAATAAGGGTCTTTTTATTAAAAAAGCTTAAAATCAAATAAATTATATACTTACCTCTTTTATCTCAAGCTGAGATTTACCTTCTTTCTTAGGTTGTTGAAAATTAATTAGCAGTCCAGCTTTAATTTTTAATATTCTCATATAGGTTTTTATCTGTTGTTCTTCTGATGGACCCATGTTCCCACCAACCGCCTTAAACTCTAAAATTATCTTTTCATTGTTAAAATGGACTACAATATCAGGATACCCTTCACCAACATAATGATTTTTGTATTTTAATTCTACAACCTTCTGATTTTCGTATTTTATCTTAGCTAACCGCAAACCAACCTGCATAGCCTTATCATAGACACACTCTTGGTGTCCTGAACCTAAAGACTTGTAAACATCTTTAGCAATAGAGATTATTTTTTGA